>JABIBQ010000096.1 GCA_018652685.1 Candidatus Bathyarchaeota archaeon | reverse complement strand
TTACACAAATACCTAAACTAAGTAAAAAAATATATTGCATTTTTACTGGAACAAGTATCGAATTTTTAATATATATCCGATTCATACCAGCAAATCTAGTGATAATATGAAAAAGAGATCTGTGTTCAAATGTTTCACCAAACGTGTGAACACGTCACTTTTTCTATGGAGGATACATCGATGAAGTTTTGTCCAAAATGCAATTCATTCTGTGAATCAGATTACACTAACAAACAAGCCGTATGCGTCAAATGCGGCCATATTGTTGACATCGAACCACCCAAGAAGATTACCAACAACAAAGTAGTTGATGAAAAAGTAGTTGTTGTTTCTGAAAAGCTTCGGCGATTAATTCCTTTACCTCGTACTATTCGCAAATGTCCAAAATGTGGAAATAAAGAAGCATACGTTACAAAAGGGGCCTCTAGAAGCGAGGATGACTTTGAGGAGGAGGTCTATCGCTGTACCGAGTGTGGGCACAAGTGGAGAGAAGGAAACTAGGATGCACGTACGGGATTCTTTCTGTTTTTTAGTTTGGATCTGTTTTTTCATCGGTGTCCAGGAGCGATGAGTACTGCCCTTCTTTCTCAAGCGCGCGAGTTAGTTGTGAAAAAAATACAGTAAAAAAGAAATTCAATCGTACAGTTACTAGTAAAAGTGGGTGGGAATCTCTCCCCACGCGTTTATTCTTGGTTTATACTCAGTTCTTGAAGCTTCCTAGCAACAAACGCCTTAAACTCCTGATCCCTGAAAAGAACCTCCATACCTCTATCCACCTCACCACGAACCAACTGCTCACGCTCAGCAGTCTCCACATCTAAAGGAAGACTACAACGAACACAAAACCGTGACCCAGAGGAATTCAACTCCTTACACCGTGGACAACGAACAGGAGCCAAACGATCATCATCAGACACATCCACATCATCCTCAAACCCGTACAACTTCAACAAAGCACCATCCACATCACGCCCACTTAGATGCACATACGTAGACGCCATCTTACTCCCCTGGACCCAACCAAGATATTCACACAGTTGAGCCTCAGTCAAATGCTTTGCCAAAAAAGTAGCCCGACTATGTCGAAGTAAATGAGGATTAACCTTCTTCACGACACCAGCACGCTTTGCTGTTACCCTAAGCATCTTACGAGCACTTGGATACTTCAAAGGCTTATCCCGGTTACCCGTACCAATCCCCACCCATAACGGTGAATTTGGGTCATTCTTGAATGGGTGAACGTTAAGCCACGCAGCCAAATCTGGACTCGACGCAATGATAATAATACGCCTCATACCAGTTTTACCATTCACAATCAACCTGGCCCCATGTTTGTTGAATTTAATGTGTTTGACTCTGAGCGTAAGAAGCTCCCCGATTCGGCAACCAGACTCGTAGAGAACTGAGATCAAAGCTCTATCGCGCGGATGTCGGGTTGCTTCAAGTAGCTTTTCGATGTCTTCTTCCGAGAGCAATTCATCCGGTAAAGTATTATTTTTTCGTTTGGTGGCTTTGATCCATCGGACCTCTTTTGGTGTGGTCTCGCCGTCTCCTTTGAGCCATTTATAGAACTTTTTGAATGTTACTTTGTAGTCATGTTTTGTCCAATCAGATATGTCACGACGTTCTACCCACCCTACGAGTTTGATGATATCATCTTTGTTTGCGTCTATGAACGCTAGATCTGTTTCTTTCATTTTTTGGGCGATCTTGTTTAGAATGTGTAGATAATGTTCTACTCGTTCTACGCTGAGGCCTTCAGCGAAACCATAGTCACTAAACTTGAGAATCTGGATTCTGTTTTCATCAGAAATCGCGGGGGAGGATCTTACTCTGGCAAGAACAAGATCCAATCTTCTACGTCGGTTATGAATGTCTAAATCCATGAAAACAACCCCAAAATAAGCTTCTTTTCGAAGTAATATAAACCTGAAGTATGGCGCCGGGTGAGGGATTTGAACCCTCGTGCGCGTTACGCGCACTGACTTAGCAGGCCAGCTCCCTACCAGGCTAGGAGAACCCGGCAACCAAACACTATGCACCTCAACGGGGTTTTAAACATTACTTTGGATGGTTTCGCTATTTCTCCGGAAAGAAAAGCCTTTGAGGGTTATCCCTGAGAACCCAGGTAGCATATTTTTTCGCTTCATCGATATCGTACACGCCGTCATCAACTTTTTTAGTTAGCACCTTCGCCACATTCTCCCTGGCCATCACCGAGTGCCCGTATGATCCCTCGACGCACAGGTAATCGCCACCGAAGCCCATTATCTTGTTGACTGGTACCTCGTCAAGCCATTCATCTAGTGCAGATATTGCCCTGCTTGGACTGATAATGTGCATCCAGCACATATCGATGTAGACGTTGGGGAAGTTTTTTGCCAGCGCTGATAGCTGGCTGCTGTATGGCCAGCCACCGTGGAAGATATCGAATTTGGCATCACCGTATTCAAGGAACAGGTTTACAAGGAGCTCTGGGTTGGAGTTTTGCACCATGTTCTGGTTCCCCTCGTGGAGCCCCGTATGTATTTGGATAGGCAACCGACGCTTGGATGCTTCCTGAATTGTGAGGTGGACCAGAAAGTCCTGTAATGGCAGCAGTTCCTCCCTCCCAGGTCCGTCTTGCACCACCTCGCTATACTCGGTGCCCTCAATGGGTGTCCAACTGAAGCCCCGCGTCTTGAAGACCTTGTTGAGAGACTCCTCGGCCTCGCTGTATGTACGCTTTTCGAAGTGGATGGACCTGTCGTATGCAAGAGCTATTTTGACTGCAACTACTTTTCCCTCAAGGGTGTCAAACCTTCTCTTGACTAGGTTAATGTAATCCCCCAAGTTATGGATAGGGTTACCGAACTGCTTTCCAAGGTTTTCAAGGTCCTTCTTGTTCCGTGGGCTGGCGTACTCGCTGACCCTGAGGACCGGAGCAAAAAGCTCCTTATCTACCTCGCAGTTCTCAGCGATTGTGTCCAGTATACAGATATCGATCCCCGCTTTCTCATTGAGCACCCACTTGTAGAGTCCCTTTTTGTTCCTATCCATCATCTTCCTGGAGAGCTGCTTGTAGGTTTCGGCGTTTATTCCGTCAACCCCGTAGAGTTCACGGGCGGCGATCTCCATGCACCTTGAGTAACCCGTGTTCTTGATCTTCTCCCACCAGGGCTCAAAGACTGCCCACCTGTAATCGAGCGGTATCTTTGTGTCCCTGATGTAGAGGATGTCCTCCATACTCATACCGGCTGACCGCAGATCGCTGGACGTGTAATGCAGGTAAAACTGACTCAAGACGTCGACGATCTTGTTGACACGTTCGCCCTCCTGGGGCAGGTGCTCGTGGGTATCAACTAATCTGATGGAATCGACGTGCTTCCTGATGTCCTTGTATGAGTTGTTCATGGAATTGAACAGGGGGTTCAATTAGTTAAGATTTAGGAGGTTTACGTGATTATCTTTGCCTCACGAAGTCCCTCTATTTCCTCTGCGCTGTACCCTAGGTCAGTCAATACCTCTTCGTTGTGCTGGCCTAGAAGGGGAGCCGCGCTCCGCATCTCTGGTTTTACCCTAGAGTACTTGATGGGGTGGTTGGGTGACCTTACCGTGCCCGCGTCAGGGTGCTCCACTGACACGATCATTCCACGATGGTTGACGTGTGGGTCTTCAACTACTTCCTTCAGCGAGTTGATGGGAGCAGCCGGTACGCCTACTGCGATAAGTGCGTCCACAACTTCCTTTACCGTCCTCTCAGCAGTCCAGTTTTCAAGATTAGCTCTGCTCTCCAGTTTTTCAACGCCCATTCCCTTCATCAGTCTTTCAGTCATCCTTGGACTCGTGTGGATGAACACCCACCCATTCGAAGCCTCGAACGGACCCATGAACCTCAACCCTGTTCTCTTTTGCCTGTGCTCATATGGAAGCATCCCGGACATGAGGTACCCTGTGATGGGTATGCCGTTCTGCGCGATCATGCAGTCCAGCTGGGAGACATCGATATGCTGTCCTTCACCAGTCCACTCCCTGTGTAGAAGCGCGCCCATCATTCCGATAACTGCGTAGAGACCGGGGTCAAGGTCACCATGCCACTCTGCGGGCATTACTGGAGGTCCTTCGGGATCAACTAAATCTCCTGTAAGGCGATACCACCCGGACATACTCGAAGCGATCGATGCAAAGCTCGGCCTCTTAGCGTACGGTCCGTCCAGCCCGAAGCCGCTGAGGCTGGCGTAGACGATGTCTGACTTGACCTTCTTGATGTCCTCGTACCCTAGCCCAAGACGGTCCATTGCCCCCCTGCTGAAGTTCTCTATCACTACGTCACTTTTCGAAGCTAGCTCAAGTGCTATTTTCTTTCCTTTTGGGTCCTTGAGGTTCAAGGTTACACCTCTCTTGTTCCTGTCAAGGTAGTGGAATACCTGGCTAACCCCGCCAAACTTGGGATCATATTCCCTAGCTACTTCCCCCCAGACTGGCTCTACTTTTATCACCTCGGCGCCCAGGTCCGCCATGATCATTGTGGCGTACGGCCCATAGTAGACGTGGCTAAAATCAAGTATCCTGATTTTTTTTAAAATAGTCATCAGACTCACCCGTTCTTGGACATACATTTCTGGGTGAGGATTTAAAATAAGGCATTAAAAATGGGGTAAGTTATGCCTCATAGACCTTTTTCCCGTTGACGAAGGTCATCTGGCACTCCCATTCCTTGAGCTTCTCGGAGTTCACGTCTAGTGGGTTGAAGTTCCACACCGCCAGATCGCCGTACTTGCCCACCTCAAGGCTGCCTATCACATTATCCATGAAGCTGTGCTTGGCAGCGGGCATGGTGTAGAATCCCAGTGCGGTCTCGGCGTCCACTGATTCCTTATTGCCCAGTACGTTTCCTCTCAGGGTTTTTCTTGCTACAGAGGCGTAGATGCCTATGTTGGGCAATGGCTGGGTGACCGTCGCGTCATGGCTGATGCCAACGGGGATTCCTTTCTCGACGAAGGTCTTGACTGGCATGCAGTCCTCGCACCTTTCAGGCCCAAGTGCCTCGATGAAACTCTCACCCAGGAAGTAGAAGAAAGGCGTCTGGGTGTTCACCATGACGTCCAGGTCAACGATCTGTTTGAGCGCATTCTCAGTCGGGAAGTAACAGTGAACTATCTGGTGCCTCGGGTCAGGTCTTGGGCTGGTAGTCTGAGCGTACTCGTAAGCATTCATGGTGATATCAATGGCCTTATCCCCTATCGCATGTATCGCCACTTGGAACCCGTTCCTGTGCCCTAGCTCCACCATCTCATTGAGCTCATCCTGACTCACCATCTGGTTGCCATAGACATCTGGCTTGTCCAGGTATCCATCATAGAACAGGGCGGTCCTGGGGCCAACTCCCCCATCCACGGCCATCTTGAGGCCATTGATCCTGAGCATGTCATCCCCACCTATACCGTAGTTCTCTACCGCCCACTTGGTCTCATCCAGGCTCATGAGGAACCCGATCTGCATTTGAATCCTGGTGTCCAGTTCGCCTCGCCTGTGACTCTCTTGGAACGCCTCGATGTCGTCCGCCATCAATCCTGGTTCAATCACGGATGTGAAGCCCACTCTGTGGAAGTCCTTACACGCCTGCCTGATTGCCTTTAACTTGTCCTCTTGACTCCAATCTATCTTATCAGTTACGAGCTGTGTTGCCCTGCCTCTTAGTAGTCCCGTTGGAGTACCATTTTCATCCTTCTCGATGATCCCGAATTCTGGGTCAAGTGTGTCCTTTGTAATACCGGCTATCTCCAAAGCCTTGCTATTAGCTACACCCATCTGGAAAACCCGTTTGATAAAGACCGGGTTATTAGGGCTTACTGGATCGAGGTCGTACCTGGTAGGGAATCTTCTCTCCTCAAGAAGCGTCTCGTCCCAAACGTGGGCGAGAACCCACTGGTCAGTTGGAGAGGTACCGACCCTCACCCTGACCATCTCCGCTATCTCCCTGATGCTCTCCGCCTTGGGATACCTGACGTCAATAATGAACGCGGAGGATATACCGTGTTCAAGGAAGTGGTCATGAGTGTTCACCAGTCCAGGGGTTACACACCGTCCATCAAGATCAATTACCTCCGTCAATGGCCCGATGAGCCGTGTTACATGTGGTTTTCCCCCAACCGCTATGATTTTCCCGTCCTTCAAAGCTACGGCGTTAGCCTCCCTGCGACGATCATCCATTGTTAAAATTGGGCCGTTTTGAAGCACTACGTCCGCGAAATCCATGAACCAAAGTACTCTGGTTCACACTAAAAACTTGTTATGATATCAGGCATGGGTCATTGTCTTGACGCCGTCCTTGGTCCCGATATAGGCTATTTTTGCGTACCCGATGAACAAGCCAGTCTCCATAACTCCTTGCACCGAGTGAAGTCTTGCATTGAGGTACCCCGGATTATGTATCGCCCCGAAATCGGCGTCAATGAGGTTGTTCCCGTTATCTGTTACGACGGGGCCAAGCTTTCCAATCGCCTGTCTGATCGTAGGTTTCGCCCCCATGTTCCTCAGTTTCTTGGACACCGGCATCACCGCCATCGGGTGAACTTCTAAGTAAACCGGCTGATTCCTGCCGAGTACATCTGAGACCTTATTCTGGTCAGCGATTAGGACGTACTCCTTGCAACATGACGCTACAATTTTCTCTCTGAGAAGCGCGCCTCCGCCGCCTTTTATGGCGTTGAGCTCTAGGTCCAATTGGTCAGCCCCATCGAACCCAAAGTCTAGAACTGGGTACTCGTCCAGGGTTGTCAGAGGGATATGAGCTTTGACTGCCTCCTGTATGGCCTGGTAGCTTGTTGGGACTGCCCTGATATTTTCTAGCTCCCCACTGGCCATCTTTGCGCCAATAATTCTGATGCCCTCGGCTGCTGTGCTACCGCTTCCGATGCCTATTACCATGTTAGATTTAATGTGAGATACGCCCTTTTCCGCAGCCCTAATCTTTGCATCGTTCTGCCAACTCATTTATTGCTCAAGCTCCAAGCGATCTAGTTCTTCTAGCTCCTTGAGCACGTCCTGTTTAAGCTTATCTAATCGCTCTTCGACGGTCTCTCTTCCCCTTCTTGGAGTTCCTTCCTCGTCTACATCTGGCTCATCTTCCTGGGGCTGGAGCTGTGGCTTGGGCCTGGTTCCTCTCGGTTTAGGCTGGGATTTGGGTTCATCTGGTACAACGGGCTCGATGGGCTGAATGTTGAGCTCCTTGATGATGAGATCTATCTTGCTCTGGGTATCCGTGAGTGTCTCCTGGAACTGTTTGACGATATCTGACCGGATTACCTCAAGCTCATTGAGACTCACAATCAGCTCTGCCTTCGTAAGTTCCTCGGTTACTTTCTGCATCTCTACCTCATAGTTCTTCCCGAGGCGTTCCCGCTCCTCTTTGTTGATCTCTCCCTCGTCCTCTGCCTCGAAGAGTCGCTTCATGACCATGCCTAGTATTTCCTGCTGGACGGTCAACGTACGGATAGTTGATCTTGCCTTTTCGACCTCGCTTCTTTTTGCTACACTTGGTAGCGTTGGAACGCTAACTCGAGATGACTCCATCGAAATTGAGATGCTCGATGGGTCATTGTCTTCACGCCTCTGAGGTTTTCCTACACCATCGGTTGCCCTCATGAACATAAAAATGGCAACAGCTGCTACGATTAGCGCCCCTATGCCTACTATCATGTCGTCGGTCAGAGTAAGCGCCATCGCTATTCATCATTTCATGGCACCTGTGTATATTTAAGCGAAGCCCTTGAAATTGAATTGTCTCAATTAAATTACATCATTCGTTGAACGATCAGTTCAGGTTGATTTTTAGGTGAAAACGCGGTGTGATATTTGGTTGATATGAGCGATACACTTGGCCTCGGTAAGGTTACGAAAGAGATATTCAACAGAAGCGTTCTGCCATATCTTCCCATTGAGAAGAGTCTTGAGTTGGATGGGGCAACCACGGAGTTTTCTGGAAAAACTGTAATCGCTCACAGCCCAAGTATAGGCGTGCCAACTGAGGCACTGGGGTTCTTTTCGTTCCACTACGCTGCAAGTAACGTGGCCAGCCGGTTTGGTAAGCCAACCCACATGATCTCAGGCATTTATCTGCCATTGAATACTAAGGAGAGTGACCTCAGGATCATAGCAAAAAGTCTAGGCGACGAGGCAAAAAAGTATGGCGTCATCGTCACTGCGGGGCAGACCGCCACATATTTCGGTCTTGAGATACCCCTTTTGACCTCGACATGTATGGGAATAGAGGTTCGACCTCCTAAGAAGCCCAGAGTAGGAGACACTGTCTTACTTGTAGGGGAGGTGGGGGGAGAGGCGGTTTGGCTTGACATGCTAGCGAAAGGGTTTGATTATGAGGGATGGAAAAAGTTCACGCCACTTCAAGTGATTCTTTCCCTACACAATGTTAACCATGTGAAGATAATGCATGATGTCTCGGAAGGAGGAGTCTTTGGAGCCCTATATGAGATCGCGGAAGGACACAATGTCATGATTGATGCTTTATCAAAAGACATTGTTTTCGCGGATGGAACATCTGATCTTGACGGGGAGATTCTCAGGGCACCAACTTATGGCGCTCTTATCATAATTGTGAGCCCCGATGGAGTGAAAGAGGCTAAAAAGAAATGCCAGGAGATAGGAGTTCCTTGCACAGTCATCGGTTCCGTGAGAGATGGAACAGGATTCTCCATGGACGGTGAGCCTATCACCGAGCAACGGCGCATCGATATCGATGAGATATACGGAAGCTTCCCAGGGGACGGGTAAGACCCACAATTTGCATAATTTTATATTGCAGGCTCGGAGTTCTTGATGCAATAAGGGGGAGCTGAACAGCAGTTTGGCTGAGAGGACGTTGATTCGTCGACCCTTAGAACCTGATCCAGGTAATACTGGCGGAGGAAAAAACACAATGAGTAAAAGTAATACTAGAGTTTTGGCGGAAATGGCGATCATGGTCGCCTTGGCAACGATTTTAAGCACGATCAAACCTGTGAGCATGCCCTACGGTGGCTCAGTTACAGCAGGAAGCATGGTACCAATCCTACTAATCGCGTTCAGGCGGGATGCTAAGGTTGGCATCACTACTGGTGTAATATATGGATTAGTTCAGATGATGATTGATGGCTGGTTCTACAGTCCAATCGGAATGATCCTTGACTATCCATTTGCCTTTGGTATCCTAGGAATAGCAGCACTGTTCAAGAAGCAGCCAATTGTTGGAGTCGTGGCGGGGATAGCAGGAAGGTTTGTGGGACATTTCATCAGCGGCGTTGTATTCTTTGGAATGTACGCACCCGAAGGGATGAGCCCAGTGATCTACAGCGCACTGTACAATGGAAGTTATCTTGCAGCCGAGCTGATAATCAGCGCACTGTTAATCTATGCCCTCGTACAACGCAACGTGCTGAACATGGACCTTTAGGTCCAAAATACCTTTTTTGTATTTTTCGTGTTAAAAATAGTCCATTATATGCAATCATTATTACCCAAACTGCTTATAATCATTGTAGTGGGTTGATAGCTAAATTGGTGCATTAGCATGAGCGATGAAGAATTCTATATGAGCACATACACCCCGAATATCGAGTTGAACTTGCCGAAAAAGGTCTGGATATTCGATACCACCCTCAGAGACGGGGAGCAGATGCCCGGCGTAACCTACACTATTGACGAGAAAATCAAGATCGCGCGTCAACTGGACGAGCTCAGAGTACCCAAGATCGAGGCAGGGTTTCCCATCACTAGCAAGGGCGAGACGGAATCAGTGAAGAGGATAGCCGCGCTAGGCCTTGACTCCACGATAATTGCTCTTTCACGCCCTCTCAAAGGAGATATCGACCGTGCACTGGACTGTGATGTGCCTTACATCCACATATTCATCAGCACAAGTGATCTGCACATCAAGCACATGATGAATACCACCCGAGAGGAGGTCTTGAATCAGGCTGTTGATGGTATCACATACGCCAAGGACCACGGTGTCAGGGTAGAGTTCAGTCCACAGGACGCCACAAGGACGAACATGGATTTCCTCAAGGAGATCTGTATCGCAGCCGGAGATGCGGGAGCCGAGATGCTGAACATCCCGGACACAGTTGGCGTTATGACTCCACGGATCACCTACGAATTCTTCAAGGAGCTGAAAAATACGGTTAAGACTCCATTGAGCGCACACGCTCACAACGACTTGGGACAGGCGACAGCCACAAGTCTAGCTGCAGTGGAGGCGGGTTGTGAGCAGATACACGTCTGCATCAACGGTCTGGGCGAAAGGGCAGGTAACACCAGCCTGGAAGAAGTGGCAGTGAGCCTCATCGCTCAATATGGCATAGAGACCGGATTGAATTATCAGAAACTGGCAGAGACCAGCAACATGGTCCAGCAGCTGAGCAGCATCTACATGCCACCGACCACCCCAATCGTTGGAGATAACGCATTCACACATGAGGCCGGCATCCACGTACACGGATTGCTGAGCCACAGGGGTAACTATGAGATCATCAATGCTGAGTTCGTCGGCAAGAAGAGCAGGATAGCAGCTGGTAAGCACGCTGGGCGCCACGGCGTCTTCAAGATGGTAAGAGACCTGGGGTTCGAGCCCACCGAGGACCAGCTAAAGACTATCTCAAGGAGGGTAAAGTCCATCGGGGACACGGGAAAAGTGATCACTGACGACGACCTCTACGCCATCACAAAGGATGTTATGAACATCAGAATGGAGGACCGTGTAAAGCTGCAGCAGTTGCTGGTCGTGACGGGAAACACCATCACACCCACGGCAAGCGTCACGTTGATAGTTGACGGCAAGCCCATGACGGGAAGCGGTGTCGGGAACGGGCCCATTGATTCGGCCACAAACGCAATCAGGAACGTCGTTGGGCACTTTGCTGATATTTCGTTAGAAAAGTTCAGCATGAAGGCAATCACTGGCGGGACCAACGCGGTAGCCAATGTAACTGTAGGTGTTAGGCAGGGCGATAGACTCATATCGGCCAATGCGGTCCACGGCGACACTGTCATGGCCAGCGTAGAGGCAATACTCAAAGGCATGAACCGATTACTTGACAAGGCAGAATTAAAATGAGCACGGTTGCACAGAAAATACTGGCAAGCCACAGCGGACGGGACACAGTCAATCCCGGGGAGATAGTGAAGGCTGATATTGACTTCGCTTTCATGCCCGCATTGACCGCCGCGCTTGCATTCCACGCTATGTACGATATGGATATCAAGAAGGTCTTTGACCCTGAGAAGGTCACCATTCTCCTCGACCACATCGCGCCGGCAACAAACATCCAGAACGCCACCCTCCACAAGGAGTGCAGGGAGATAGCCAAGGCGCAGAACTTCAAGCATTTCTACGATATCAACAGCGGAGTATGCCACCAGATCATCCCTGAGAATGGCCATGTCTACCCTGGCATGCTCATGGTTGGAGCGGACAGCCACACATGTACCCACGGTGCATTCGGCGCGTTCAGCACGGGTATCGGTAGCACTGACATGGGGGCCGCAATTGGAACCGGAAAACTATGGTTCAAAGTACCCGAGACAGTCAAGATTCAGGCAGATGGAAGCCTAGGTGACAGGGTGATGTCTAAGGACGTTATTCTGAACGCAGCTAAACAGCTAGGCGCAGATGGGGCAACCTACGCGGCATTAGAGTTTCATGGAAGTACTGTCAAGGAGATGAGCATCGGGGCGAGAATGACCATGTGCAACATGGCGATAGAGTTGGGAGGAAAAACTGGCATCTGTGAGCCAGACTACAAGACGTTCAAATTCTTAGAGGGCAGGGTTAAGCACGATTACACGCCAGTCTACTCTGATCCGGACGCAAAATACTGGAAATCAATCAATGTAGACAGCGATAACCTTGCGCCACAGGTGGCTTGCCCACACGCCGTTGACAACGTCAAGGACGTTGGCGAGGTGACCGGTAAGGCAATCAACCAGGTCTTCATCGGCTCATGCACAAACGGCAGGCTGGAAGACCTGAGGGTAGCGGCCGAGATACTGAAGGGAAAGAAGATATGCAGTGACGTACGTGTGATAGCGACACCAGCAAGCCCAGAGGTGTACAAGGCTGCAAACACCGAGGGACTAATAACCACACTTATGGACGCAGGCGCAGTGCTGTGCAACCCATCATGCAGCGTATGCTTTGGGGGAAACCATGGCATACTCGCACCGGGCGAGGTGAGCCTGGCTACTAGTAACAGGAACTTCCGTGGAAGGCAGGGAAGTACAGAGGCTTTCGTGTATCTAGCAAGTCCAGCTACGGCAGCAGCAAGCGCACTGACAGGGGTCATCACTGACCCAAGGGAGGTCTAGAGATGAGTATCAAAGGAAAGGCTTGGAACTACGGCGATGACGTCAACACCGATTTCATCTTGCCGGGGATATACCTGGAGCTAACGGACCCCAAAGATATGGCAAAGCACGCCATGGAGGGACTCGACAAGGAGTTCGCCAAAAAGGTTCAACTAGGTGACGTTGTCATAGGTGGAAGAAACTTCGGGCTGGGTAGCAGCCGCGAACACGCACCAATAGCTCTGAAGTATTCAGGCGTTGGAGCAGTTATCGCAGAGGGTTTCGCGCGTATCTTCTATAGGAACGCAGCGAACCTAGGATTGCCCGCGTTGGAGTGTCCCGGCATCAGCAAGGAAGTGAAGACGGGGGATGACATCGAGATAGAGCTATCTGCCGGGAAGATCATCGTCAACGGTTCAAAGGAGCTGAGCTTCACGCCAGTACCCGAGTTCATGATGGAGATCCTGAGCGCAGGTGGCCTCAGGGAGTACATCAAAGAGAACAGGGCCAAGTGGTAACACTTACCCAACACCATTTATTCACGAACACCATTTTCAAGTTCATGACATGTTATTTCCGTCACATGAATGAAATTTTCAACCAAATAGGAGTAGAACCTACTAAAGATACCAAAAAAGATCTTGACCGTAAAATTCATTCACTTCTTGATGTAGAATATAAAAACTGTAGCTCAACATGGAAACTAGTGAAGTCTCGTTTAGATGAAGATCGAGAAGGGTTTATAGAGAAACTTAAAAACGAATTGTCATGAGTAGTGAGTGCATTTCTCAGAAAAATTGAGAAAATGCTCAACAACTAAAGTGATTAACGCACGCGCGGTATTAACAGGATACTCCGAATAAACCCGACTCCCATTTCTCATAAAAGTAGTTATTGAACCTAGGATAAATACGATTAGAATATGGATTAGGCATTTCTACATCCGGCGCATCCGCCTGGACAGCTAAAGGTACCGCCTCCACCAGTAGTCCCAGCGATCATACTGTTTTTATCGTATAGATTAGTCCAGCAGTCCCCGCAGACCCATTTCTTTCCCATATCCTTGTGAACGGCCTCCCTGAGGCTGAGATCATCTCCAGTCTGGTTGCAGAGCTCGCATGTTACCATAGACATAATCAGAGACCTGGGATATTAAAATGTCAGGGACAACCGAAAGGAATTATATTGTTTTTTTTGATAACGTTTGTTTAGAGTAAGTTGGAATCTAAATCTGGCGGGATCATTGAACTCCACAATGGCAGGATATTTGCAAACTCAGAGGGATGGGACGTGGGAGTTACGTTTAGCTTTACCATTCCATCAAGGGGTTAGACGATCTCTTTATCTCTACCCTGTATCTCAAGCGGCGCGCGCGCTGAGTTTTAGTTAATTGGGTGTACATAAACACGTTATAAGCGATTATTTGGAGTATATGCATCTCCTAATAAATCTTAAACCCTCTCCTAACAATGTTTCTCTGTGATTCTATGACGGATTTTTCGGAGAAGAAAGCGGACACACTTCGTGAGGAAGCGAGCAAGTTTCTAGTTCAAAGGTGGGAGCCTAGGCCAGATGGGCCCAAGCCCATCGTGATGACGAGAGGAGAGGGTATCTACATGTGGGATGCGGGTGGTAAGAAGTACATCGACTTCATCAGTCAGCTTTTCAATGTCCATATTGGTTTGGGTAACAAGGTTGCAATCGAGGCTGCGAAAAAACAGCTTGACAGTCTGGCCTATGCTAGTCCCAGCTATTATAATGAACCCCAGATTGCGTTGGCAAAGAAGTTGGCGGAGATTACCGCTCCTGAGATAACCCAGACGTTTTTCGGCAACAGCGGGACAGAGGCAAACGAGGTGGCCATCAAGCTTGCCCAGCTCTACAGGGCGGCACCCAAAATCATAAGTTTCTGGGACGCGTACCACGGGTCCACATATGGGATGGTCTCGGTTGGTGGGTCCGCGCGAAACAGACAGAGCAAGGGCCTTAGCATAATCGAGGAGTTCAAGCACATCGCGTCTCCATACTGTTACAGATGCCCATACAAGAAGGAGTACCCGGGCTGTGACTTGTACTGCGCAGAGTTCCTAAAGTACACTATCGAGAAAGAGGGTGAGAGCACAGTTGCCGCGTTTATGGCTGAGCCTATTTGCAGCTGGGCGGGTCAGGTAGTACCCCCAGACGGTTACTGGAAGAGAATCAGGGAGATTTGTGATGAAAAGAATATCCTCCTGATATTCGACGAGGTGATGACGGGATTCGCAAGGACTGGCAAGATGTTTGCCTACGAGCACTGGGGAATTGTACCTGATATCGTGACCTACGCCAAAGGCATCACGTGTGGCTATATTCCACTAGGAGCTTGCGTCATCAACCAGAAGCTGGCCGATCACTTCAACGAAAAGGGCTTCCCCCACAGCTACACTTACAGCGGACACGCGGTGAGTTGCGCCACTGCATTAGCAGTGATCAATCACTACGAGGAGGAAAACCTGGCGGAGAATTCGGCAAAGAGAGGTGTATACATGATGGACAAACTCAAAGGTATGATGGATAGGATACCGATAATCGGTGACGTGCGCGGCATGGGTCTGTTCATGGGAGTTGAGCTTGTCAAGGATAGGGAGAGCAAGGATAGCCTGGTTCCCAAGGAGCTTGACAAGGAAGAGAAAAAGGATCCAGAGAAGAACCCGATGCAGTACTTCACTGACAAGGTGAAGAAGAATGGGTTGATTTTGAGCTCAAGCTGGGGTACCAGCATACTCAGGATGATGCCTGCACTGATCATCACCGAGGAGCAGGTTGACGAGGGTCTGAAAATCCTTGAGAAGACCCTAGAGGAGACAATAAAAAAGTTTGATCTCTAGACCCAAATCCCATTTTCTTCTCTCGCATCCTCTGTTGGAGAAATTTATACTGATAATTGCATATTATAACACGCTTCGCATATGGTGTTGAGTAATAATTGCTTGATTTGATAAAAACATAGAGATGAAAGAGAAAAGAGTGGAATCTACGTCAGGATCTTCTTGAAAACCCTCATGTTGTTTCCTCCGAGAATCTTCCCGATATCTTGATCAGAGTACCCCCTGTAGACCATTCCCTGGGTCAAATCTGGGAACTTTGTGATATCATCTAGCCCAGGGAACCCACACCCACCGTCGAGGTCACTACCAATTCCAACATGTTTGGTGCCGACCAGCTCTACCGCGTGATCGAGGTGGTCTAGCCAATCCAGTATCGTGACTTTTTTCAGTGTCTCAGGATTCCCGAACCCAACGCCGTCCTTTATGAATCCGGCGCAGAAGCTCAGATTGATAACCCCGCCCTTCTCCGCCATCGCTTTGATCTGGTCATCATCAAGGTTTCTGTGGTGGCTGCAGAGTGCCTTGCAGTTGCTGTGAGTGGCTAGGACCGGGTCTTTTGAGATATCCATCACGTCCCAGAAACCCATCGGGTTGAGATGACTGATATCCACGATCATTCCAAGCTTGTTCATCTCTACTACGACCTCCTTACCGAAATCAGTTAGGTGAGAGCCAGAGTCGGCCCCCGAGCCATCACCCAAGTCATTCCTAGGGAAGTGAGTCAATGTGAGGGATCTAGCACCAAGTCTGTAGATTGTTCTTAGAGACTCTATTTTACCCTCCAGCGGTTCCCCGCCCTCGACGGTAATGACAGCCGCGATTTTTCCATTCTTTACTGTTTTAGATATCTCGTCATAGCTCGTGGCTATACTTATTGTGTCAAGGTTGTTTTCTACTTCAATATTGAACGTGTCAAGCATCTGGACTAGTCGAAGCAACCTAGATGAGTAAAGTGGGCTGACATACATGGCAAAGAGCAGACAGTCCACGCCGCCCATCTGAGTGCGAGGAATATCTATCTGACCGTGCTCTGATTTTTCGCCCAGTGAACGCCTAGGAACAGGAGCCCCGTTTCCTGATGTGACAAAAGGGGGTGATGTGATCACGTGCAGAATGGTGTCGTTGTGGGTGTCAACAACGAGGGATGAATGGTGGATAGATTTCGCCCTCTCAATTTGGTCTTTGGTCAAGTCAAACATAATTATAGTCTCAAATAATCACAATTTGAGCTTTTACATGGAATGGGCACGTTTAGTCTAGGGTATACTGGTTGAATCTTCTCGCCCTGACGAATCCGTAGAGCTTTATACCTGTTTTCTCCGCAACTTTGATTCCCGATAACAGGGGAGCCGATATGCTACACATTATTGGGATACCTGAGCGGGCGGCTTTCAACACCATGTCCCCTGATAGACGGCCACTGCAGGCCAGGATGCACTTGTCGAGAGGGTACCCGTGGATCATGCCTGAGCCTATCGCCTTGTCTATGGCGTTGTGGCGACCCACGTCCTCGGCGCTTTCTATGAAATCATCGTCCATGTAGCTGAGAATAGCCGAGTGTGTTCCTCCAGTAGCCTTGAAGTTCACGGAGTTCTCGTTCAGTTTCCTCATTAAATCGAATATTACTTTCGGGTCAGGGGCGTCTATCTCTTTCACCTTCAGCCCTTCAAGGATGGACATGTCAACGTTCTCGGTATTGCACGCCGTTGTGATAACCCGTTCCCGTTCAAAGTTTATCTCAGTTAGATCAACGGGATTTTTCAGATATATATCGGCTCTACCTACTCTGATCGATTCCTCCGATATGTCGTCCCGGCTTTTTATGACTCCCTCGGTCAAGAGGTGGCCTAGGGCGAGCTCCCTTAGTTTTTCAGGGGAAGATATCAGCGTACGGAAGGGCAGATCGTCAACGAAAATACAAAAAGGGGTATCGACTGCTATGTTGTCGTTTTGGATGCTCATAGATCCATCATTGCCTATTCGTTTTATCTTGACTCCTTCTCGATACATCGTTATCAGTACTCAACCGAAATACAGTGGTTAAAAGAAGTTCTATGATGACTTGGCGTGTGACCGTTTCTGGGTCATTATCTTGACCACATCCCTATGGCGCAACGCATAGTCCTTGGACGAGCTCTGCCTCGGCTGAGCACGCCGCAACAAATGACTGGGAGTAGTATTCATTTTGTTTCTCAAGGTTTTCCTCCGCTATGGTAAGGTTCATCATGTTAGCCATGCGCGTGACCGATGAAGCACAGAATAATAGTGATTCGGTAAAACCCCGGCTAGTAACATTTATTCCGCATAGTTTGATAGTGTTCTTATGGGTTTTCTTGGAACATCCGCGCCGCTTCAATCAGACTTAAGCCTAATAGCCCAGGGAATTATTCTTGTAGTCCTGTTTTACGGGGTTACGATGGTCAAGAAAAAGGAGTACATGAAACATGCGTACATGATGCTGGGGAGCCTGATATTGACACTGTGGAACGCTTTCATAGTTATGGTCCCAAAGGCTCGAAGCCTAGTCAGGATGTACAGGCCTTACGGACTAAGCCTCCTTGTAAGAATACATATGACTTTTGGCGTCATCGTACTCTTGTTGGGATTCTACCTGATATGGGTGTGGAGACTTGACGAGCCAGGTCCCTGCTTCAAACAGAGTGGGAAGATGAGGAAACTGGCTGGACTATGGATGCTTGAGGTTCTAGGTGGGTTCGTAATCTATTACCTGCTCTACGTGTGATACCCCATAATTATATCTACAATTCACCCTAATCATAACCATGGTAATTCATTTTATCCCTGAGATCGCGGATAGAGTCCACTACGTTGGGGTCAGGGATCCAGATAGAAGGATGTTCGACGCATTAGTTCCACTGCCTCAGGGAACCACCTACAACTCCTATTTGGTCAAGGGTGAGGCGAAAACTGCTCTTATTGATACAGTCAACCCGGGTTTTGAGGACGAGTTCGTAGAGCGAATCAGCAAGGTCTCCAGCGTGGAGGAGATCGATTACGTTATTATGAACCATGCGGAGCCGGACCATGCATCAGCTATTTCATACGTCTTAAGTAAAAACTCGAAAGCGAATCTTCTAGTCACCAAGAGAGGAGCAGATGCTGCAAAGCTCTACTTCAACATTCCTGAGGACAGGATCAGGGTGATCACTGATGGGGAGACAATTGATCTTGGTGGAAAAACTCTCAGGTTCATTGTGGCACCTATGCTCCATTGGCCGGAGACTATGTTTTCGTACCTAGAAGAGGATGGTGTCCTGTTCTCCTGTGACTTCTATGGGCTTCACACCGCATACGGCCTCTACGATGATCAGGTACCAAATATGATCCAGTATGCCCAGAGATACTTCGGTGAGATAATGATGCCGTACAAATCCATGGGCAAGAGAGCGATCGACAAGATAAGAGACCTTGACATCAAGGTGATAGCACCCAGCCATGGCCCTATTCACAGGAACCCTGAGAGCATCATGGGAGTATACGAGAAGTGGACAGTCGGTGAGACCAATGACAAAGTAATCGTCGTCTACGCTACTATGTGGAAAAACACGGAGAAGATGGTCAAACAGCTTGTTGCGGTGCTTGAAGAGAGGGGAATTGAGGTGCCTGTGTATAACCTGGAACACGCGGATATTGGGGAGATCGCCAAGGATTTGGTAGATGCCAGGGGAATCGTGTTGGGGACTCCAACTGTCGTGGGAAGGATGCACCCGCTGGCCGTATATGCGACTCACCTTGTTACCATACTCAGGCCTCCAGTAAAGTACGGCGTCGTTCTGACATCTTATGGATGGGGGAAAGGGGCGTTGTCTCATGCCTCAGAAATACTGGGGCCAACAGGGCTTGAGGTTGTTGGGGTCATGGAGGTTAACGGACCTCCAAGTCAGGAGAATTATTCAGAGATCAGGGCCATCGCGGGAAGTCTAGCTGACAAGGTTCTCTTAGAAAAATAGCCTTCATTTATCTATATTTTTATCCTCGTTTAAAGATACACCCCGCACGTTTCAAGATTTGTTCTCCCTATATCCTCGACGGATACTAGTTCAACCTCAACGGTCCTCTGTGGAGTCATTGGCAAAGTCGTTGAATTGATGTTAACTGAGTGGTTTCTAATCTAGAGGGACGACACACCTACATCAACCCCTATGAACCTAAACGATTCAAGGTGAGTATTGTTAAACCCATAATCCTCATGAGCCCAGGATGTACTCAGCGGACTCCCTGTTCTCCTTTGATCCAGCGAACCTCCCCCAATATGTGTCACACAATGTAGTCACAAGTTATCCAGTATTTTTTCGTTTGAGTACGCTTCCCCAAGCACTTTTCTCTCGGTAGTATCTAGTATGGGAAAGGGATGTTTGGATAAGTGGATAAGATTATGTCTCTTTCTCTTTCCAAGGCCCAGTTTCCCAGAATCTGCATTGGCTTAGATAGTCCTGTTGCCAGTCCCCCGGCCAGTCGACCATGCGAACCAGGTTGCTGAGCCTGTCGGCAAACTTCACTATAATGGCCTTTCTTGAGCTGAGTTGCGGGAAATATCTTCCTGTCTCCTTAACACCTTGATGTGTTAGCTCCAATACAAGATCGGCAATCTCCTTGTTGAACTCGTGGACTAGCTCATCGTATGTGGTGTCCGTGTCTTCGATGGTGTCGTGGAGTATACCCGCGCAGAGTATCTCCTCGTCATCCGTGACGTCCCGGAGGAGGCTGTGAACCTGAATAATATGAGCGATAAAGTAGGCTCTACCCTGGTCATCAAGCTGTCCATCATGTTTGAGGCTTGCAAACTCAAGCGCTTTATCCTCCAATCGGCCCATTTAACGCGCCTCCTCTAGATTACTTCTCCAGAATTTACTATCATCTAGGAATCCTTGCTGGATATCTCCAGCCCAATGACTCATCCTAGACATGTTGCTGAGGCGGTCGGCGAACTGGATCAGGATACCCTTCCTTGTCTTGAGCCTCGGCCAATAGAAGTTTTTGTAATCGTCTCCTTCGTGAGTAACCTCCATTACGAGGTCTGCGATCTCTTTTGTGAACTCGTGTACGAGTTCCTCGTACGTGGTTTCGGTGTCCTCGAGGACATCATGGAGAAGCCCAGCGCAGAGCGTCTCCTCGTCATCCGTGACGTCCTTCAATATATTGTGGACCTGGATCACGTGTGCGAAGAAGTATGGCCTGCCTCTGTGATCGACCTGTCCTCTATGTTTCTTACTGGCATAATCCAGCGCCTTGTCTTCCAAACGACCCATGGTTATCAGAGTATAGTAAATGAAAGTGAGGATAAAACTATGGATGGGAGTATGTGATCATCACTCAGTATTTTCTAATTCGCTGTACCTTGGGCCAATATGTTCACTAGACGACCTAGTACCCAACTATCAATCCAAAATTTTATCCACGGTTTCTGTTAAATCATTGATATGGTTTCCTTCGAGTCCATCGTTTCCACATCTTCTTGGCTTACACTCAGCGCCTCATTCCTGTTCTACGGGATTGCATTGAGACAGCGGAATAGGATTTCAGCCTCCCAGCTCAGGCTTGAACAGATCAAGTTCATCAACGATGAAGGAGCTAACAGGGCTCTCACGGAGATTCTTTGGGTGTGGGAATGGAAGGATTTCGATGAGTATTGGGCAAAGTACAGCCCAAGAGAGAACCCCAAGGCAAACGTGACAAGAAGGGTAGCCAGGAATTACTATGTGGCGCTAGCATCGATGATAAGGAAAGGAGATATGGATGTTGAGTTACTCTACGAGCTGAACCCATCGAGTGTTACCAGATACTGGGAAAAGATCCAACCCGTCGCAAAAGAGTTTAGGAGGCGCAACGATTATCCAGATTATCTTGAGCCCGTAGAGTACCTTGCTGGGAGGATAGCGGAGTTAAGAAAAAGCAAGAACCTTCCCACTCCAGGGCAAGTGAGTTAGTTACCATCCGAGGGCGTAGGGCTCACCGGTTCTAGGTGATGCTCCACCTGACATCAACCCAGTGACCGGGTTGTACCTAATCGCCAGACACCTACCATGACTCCACGGTTTGCTTATTTTCATTTTGTGCCCTCGACGACCTAGCTCTTCGACGACACCCATGGGAATCCGTGGCTCGATGCTCACTTCCAATGGCCTAACGGGATGAGGCCAGAAGCTGGCAGGAAAATGGCTTGTGTGTACCGTAGGTGCGTCAAGAGCTTCCTGGACGTTCATATCGAACAACTTGTAGTTGAGGAAGAACTGGAGGGTCCACTGGTCCTGTTTGTCGCCTCCTGGGGTCCCGAACACCATGTATGGTGCGCCGTCTTTGGTCACCAGGCTAGGGGTCAAGGTGGTGCTGGGTCGCTTTCCCGGCTTAAGTGCCTCAACGTGGTTCGGGTCCAGGTGTAGAAACTGGGCGCGTGTGTTGGTTGGGAACCCAAGACCGGGTATCAATGGAGAAGTTCTCAACCAGCCTCCACTCGGGGTAGCGGAGATCATGTTACCGTATTTATCAACGGCCTCTAGGTGGACGGTGTCGCCCTCGAACCATGGTTTTTGGCCGCTCTCTGCTAACATAACTGGCTCGACTCCTCCGGGTCTGTGAAGTTTTGATGCCTCGGGTTCGATGAGCTTGGCTCTCTCCGCGGCGTACTCTTTGCTGAGGAGCCAGTCAAGTGGGACGTCCTCGAACTCTGGGTCGGCGTAATAGTGCTCCCTGTCCGCGAAGGCCAGCTTGGCAGTCTCCATGAGAGTGTGAAGGTACATAGCTGAGTTGTGGCCCATTGATTGCAGGTCGTAGCGTTCGAGTATCCTGAGCTGCTGGAGGAAAACCGGTCCCTGGGTCCATGGACCGCACTTGTGGACGTCGACGCCGTCATAGTCAACATACACCGATTTCTCGAAAGTTGCCCTGTACCCGCTCATATCGTCTAGTGTAAGTAGCCCGTGGTGCTCCTTACCGTAAACGTCCTTGCACTTGAAGTCCTGCATGAATTTCACCATGGCATGAGCGATGGGGCCGTTGTAGAAGTAATTGCGAACGGCGTCTATCCCAGCATCCCTGCCTGTCTTTGCGGCAGAGAGATAGGTCTTTCTAACATTTTTAAACGTCCTAGCCCAGTCAGGATTGTTGAGGATCTGTCCCACTACTGGTGCCTTCCCTCCAGGTAAGTATATCGAAGCTGAGGTTGGCCACTCATCCAAATACTTGGGCTGGAGTCTTCCAAGAAACGCAGCCAAGGTGGGGAACATGGGGAAGCCATCGCTGGCTATCCTGATGGCTGGGTCGAGCACACGGTCAAGACTCATAGAGCCGTATTCCTCTAGGACAGTGAGCCATGCATCGAATGCCCCGGGAACACAGGCTGGCGTAAATCCGTCCTCGGGTATCATAGGGTATCCTTGCTCCTTGAACCAATCAATTGTGGCCCCAATCGGGGCGGGGCCCTGCCCGTTGACCGAAACCACTTTCTCTTCGTCATTATGGTAGATGAGAATTGGGCTCTCACCCGCGACGCCTATGAGATGGGGTTTGAGGAGGCTTAGGCAGAACCACATTGTTGCCCCTGCATCGAAGACGTTTCCTCCTTCCTGCAGTATTCTGAGACCTTCAATGGTGGCTTGGTAATGTGTACTGGTAACCATGCCGTTTGTGCCCTGGATAACTGGTCGGGTAGTAAAAGTCATGAACTACGTGTGATTTACTGGATATTTAGCATCTACTGACGGTCAATTAAATCGCCTATTGGCTCTGAAGTTATTAATAGTCGAGCGTACACCCTTTTTCTGATTATAATGGTTGACAGTATTCTGATCATTGGCTCAGCAGGAAGCGTTGGACACGATATGATGTACCAGATAGCATCAATGGGGTTGCCAATCAAGGTTGTTGGCTCAGACGTAAACGAGGCAAAAGGCTTGCTCGAAATTGAGGAGAGTCTCCACGTAGCCCATAGCTTCGGCTTCTACCCAGATATGAGCTTCCAGAAAATTGATTTATTTGACATCGAGGGTACTGCTGAGACGCTCTCAGAGCTGAGACCAAAGGTGGTCTGTAACCTCGCGAGCCTTGGAAGCTGGTGGATTACCAGACTTCTTCCTGATGACGAGTACAAGAAGATAGGACCCATTGGCCCATGGCTGCCAAACCACCTGACGCTTGCCATGAAGCTTATGAAGGCTATTAAGAAGAGCGGTGAGAATATCAAGGTCGTGAACGGGGCTTTCCCTGATGCCACCAATGTCGTGCTTGATAAGCTTGGAATGGCACCGGTTTGTGGTGGTGGCAACATGGATTTGGGGATATTCAGGTGGAAGAGGATATTGGCGAGAGACATGGGAGTACCACACAGCAGCGTTAAGATTTACGGTGTCGGTCATCACGGAACATTCTATACGAAGAGAATGGATGCACCATTCTGGGTAAAAATAATAGTCAGCGGAGAGGATGTAACAGACAGGTACCCGAATACGAAGCTCAGGGACATGTACGCCGAGGCGGGCTACGCCGCAAGCGCACAGTACACTGGAGCCCTTGTAGATCAGATGAAGACAGCAGCGAGTTTTTTGAAGAACGTCCTGGCTGTCTATTATAATACGAACCAGGAAATGGAATGTGTTCCAGGACCAAACGGTCTACCTGGATCGTATCCGTGTAGACTAGGGGAGAACGGTGCAGAGGTTTTCGTTCCCGATATCGGGGTTGACGAGGCTATCAAGATTAACCAAGCTGGTGGCCAGTATGACGGCATCAAGAGGATCAAGGATGACGGAACCGTTGTGTACATGGACGAGAACGTGGAGTATATGCGGGAGGTCGTCGGCTACGATTGCAAGGAGCTAAGGCCCAATGAGTCGGAGGAGAGGGCTCGTGAACTTAACGGTTTACTGAAGAAGCTTTACAACAAGTACAAGGTTGAGGCTTAAGTCCACCTTTTCTCTTTTCTACCTGCGCGGATGGGTTAAATATACTCAAATGAATCAAACTAACGATTTTTCATGAGTCAGAAAACACGATCAGGAGGATATCCGCCCGGATTCCAGATGCTAACGGATTTCGAGGAAGACATGCCAAGATACTGGGGGCGTAAATGGAAGGCAAACACCACAATAGGCAAGCTCAGGATGGTGATGCTTCATAGACCGGGAAATGAGTTTCTCAGCGTGGGCAAGCCGACTCCGTGGTATCCAAATGAATCTTCACTTAAAGCCTGGGGGATGCTCGAAAAACCAAATCTGGAGGAGATGGTTAAAGACCATGAGAACGTGGTCGATGCATTCAAACAAGAGCAGATCGAGGTAGTTATTAGGAAACCCGTACCTGACGACCAGCTTCACCAGGTTTTCTCTGTTGACACCGACGATTCCTCGTATCCAGCGGTATACGGAAGGGTAATTCTGAGAATGCTCAGCGAGGCTAGAAGAGGCGAGGAGGTCCCAGTGTATCGGACACTCGCTGATATCGGGTGCCCTGTTGTAGGCATGATAACAGGGAAAGGGATGGCCGAGGGCGGGACAATTGGCTGGCTCGACGAGAAACACATGATAATCCAGATCCATGGAATTTACTACAACACACACGAACCTGAGGTTATGAGAGCAAACGAATCAGGATTTAATCAATTATCAAATATTGTCAAAATGCAAGACCCGGAGGTGGACGTTAGGATTGCCCCCGGCTATGGTTACAGGATTGGCAGCTCCACGCTTAATATAACCTACCAGATGGTTGACAAACACACGTCCATATGTGATCCTAAATGGATCAGCCCATATCTAACCAACTGGATGGAGGCGGAAATGGACTGGAACTTTATCACGCCACCAGATAAGGTGTGCAGGCATTATGGGGTCAACACCGTCGGGCCCGAGACTGGGGTTGTTCTGGGGCCAGGCAAAATCATGGTTCCTTCCCCACCATCAAGCACCCAGAAGGGTATCAAGTGGCTGGAAAGTATTGGCATTGACGTTTTGCAGGTTGATTGCGCTAGCATCGTTGTTCCTAGAAGGGATGGATTCTTCCATTGTACGGTCAGCTCACTCATCAGGGACTCCGAGCCAAAAGACTAGCCTTGTAATACTTTTTTTATGCAGAACTAGTTTCGTTTCCCAAATAACTCCGAATTGAGGTCCTGCTTACGCTTCCTGAGATTTAATAACTGCGCGTCGAACTCGTTAAGCATCGCCTCGTATTTCACGAGGTATTTTTTTGCCTCTTCGCTGTTCTTTCTCAGTCTAACCATTTTCCCCATATCGTCCGGATTTTCCACCTGGAGAATTGCATTCCCAGACAAGTCCTTTAGAACCTGGACGTATTGCCGTATGTTGATATACTCCTTTCCGTTGATGACGCGCTTTATCTCGTCCTCAATCTGCATTATCTGAATAAGTGCAGATGACCTCGTTTTACCCACAATGTATACTATGACCCCTAGCTTAATGAAGCCTATGTTATTTTTAACACAGTAGCGGATTGTAGCTCTGCCACAGATTCAGACACCTGTCATGTTTTATCGTTAAACAGCTTCAGGTTTAATGATGTCAGAACAGAGATTGTCAGGTAAGATCCAAACAGTGATGGGAACTATTGACCCAAGTGTACTCGGTGCAACGCTGTCCCATGAGCACGTCCTATGGGATGCCAGTTTCTTGTATGAGGAACCAGATGATAAAGAGAGTACACACGAGCCTGTGAAGATTGAGAATATCGAATGGCTTAGGCGACACGGAGTTAGCAGTATTGATAACCTAAGGTTACTGGACGAGAATGTCGCCATCGATGAGGTGCTTCGTTTCAAACGGGCCGGTGGAGGCGCACTAGTTGACATGGGGAACGTCGGTCTATTCCGTGACCCTGAAGGCTTGGCCCGTGTATCCCGTGCCACTGATGTGCACATCCTGATGGGGTCTGGGTACTACGTTGGAGGGAGCCACCCAAGAGAACTGGCGAAACGGTCGCATGACGATCTCGTAGAGGAGATGGTGCGAGACATCACCGTCGGTGTTGACGGCACAGGTATATGTGCAGGGATCCTGGGGGAGATAGGCTGCTCTCATCCATTGAAGGAAACTGAAATCAAAGTACTTGAAGCGGTTGCAGAGGCACAAAGAGTTACCGGTGCACCCGTCAATATCCATCCAGGTCGAAGTCAATCCGAGCCCATGGAGATCATCGATCTTTTTCGTGGATTCGGGGGAGATATCAGCCGCACCGCCATGAGCCACCTAAGTAATAGGCATGGTCTGGACGTGGACCTCACTTTAGAACTTGCAAAGACAGGTTGCTATATCGAGTACGATAGCTTCGGGAACTACCAGAACCCAATAGTCCTCCCTGAGAAGACTTTTTTCGCTTTGAGCGACTGGCAGCGCATCGAGTGTATACAGGAATTCATCGACCATGGGTACTTGAACCAGATTCTTATCAGCCATGATGTCTTCAACAAGATTGACCTTCACAGATACGGTGGCTTCGGGTACGACTACATTCATGAGACGGTGATACCTATGATGGACATGAACGGAATGTCCGAGGAAGAGATTCACGCCATGCTTGTCGAGAACCCGAAGCGATTCCTTCAGTTTGTCTGATGATGAAAAGGAATGATAATTATTCCTCTTCTTTCCACATCCGCGGATGATGGTAATTACTGGTGAGGCTCGCTGCAGGGTTATGCCCTGTCACCCTGTCCTTGATTATCAGGGTCGTCACCGGTCCCTTTGCATGCCAAGTGAACTGGATATCATGTCCGATACAAAGTCCAACTATTATGTTGAGATCAACATCCTCCGAGGCTAATATCTCAGCCTGTATTATGGGGTTACATCCCGCTTCAAATTTGTCAGGTTGGCCCCTTAGTGCGTGAATCTTGTCCTCTCCTGCTATGCCCCACTCGGTTTTGTCGACGTTACCGCACTTGCAGCAGACTGAGTAGACGTCTAATCCGGCTGACTCGAATATCTCGACTATTCTTCTGGCCTCTTCGCCAAGACCTGTGCAGAACGCGACTCCTAGTTTTTTCCATCCCATCATATCAGCGAACTTTAGGATTTCAAGTATTCTAGGCCGGACTGCGATGACCCTGCCCCTGATGTTCATGTATGCCCTTTGCTCGGTTATTGTGGAGTTCTGGTAGAACTTTTGCTCTTTTGGGTCCTTGTATTTCTTCCATGCTGTGTCTATCACGTCCTGCTTGTGTTTCATGGGGCAGAACTCAGGTAACTGCTCCCGTGTCCATCCTTCACGGGTGCATTTCCTGTCCACGCACTTTGCGCACTGTGGGGTTTTCAATTATATCATATATGAACAGTTGGATGGGCTAAATAATTTGTGAACAAGGATATACATTATCTGATTTTCTTTGAACAATCGACGTCCGCATCAAAATTTTAAGTTGGGACTTTTTCCGGGGTTATCTCTTATGGTTTGATAATATGGGTCAATCTCAATCTTATCAGGGGCACTCATAAAACGTGGAGTATCTGGACGAACGTTACTTTCTCTACAATGCCCTCAGTTCCTTTGGAGTAGATTAGATTAGTTTGACAATCACTCAGGTTATGTACAACAATTATTTTTTTCCTGATAACCTCACCGTATTGTCAAGTTTACCGGATTCAACGCTTATTGATGAGGCTAGATTTGTCCCATATTCAACTTTTGAGTAATACATGAATTGGGTTGTGGAGAAAAGGTATGACTGGCGGGGATAATTGGGAACGCAGTACTGTTATATCGAATTAATCAATGACGATTATAGTGAGAAACAGTATAGTTCATGATATCGTGAATAATCAACCCATATGAGTATACGTGGTTTTGAGTCGTAATGTGGTCAAGGCGCGCATGATATCCAGAAATGCGGATAAAAACCCAAATCCGATGATTTGCTTTTTCGAATCCTTCAATAACACAGGCGGGATACGTCACAGAATGAAGCATCCGTCCCTTGACCTGTCGCTCCCGTATATCACCGAGGGACTGGAGGGCATCGGGGGAGAGATCAAGGCACTTCCGGAGGACTTTGCCGTGGAGGAGGTGCCCCTGTACGAAGCGTCGGGTCACGGTAGCCATCTGTACGTCAACATAACCAAGGTGGGGCATACAACCAGGGATGTCCAAGTCAGGCTAGCAGAATTGTTCAAGCTCCGTCCCAGAAACATTGGAACCGCTGGCCTCAAGGACAAGAACGCGGTGACCACCCAAACGTTTAGCATCCTCTTCGAGAGCGGTGATGTGGATTCTGATGAAGCCATGGATCTGATTCAGAGGAAGCTGGATGTCAGGGTTAACGGCGCGAAGTTCCACGACAACAAGCTCAGGGCGGGCCACCTTATCGGAAATAACTTCCAGACCACAATCACAGGTTTGCGTATGTCCATGGACAGGGCCGTTGAGAGGGCCGGAAAAATAGCGGAGATGATCCACCGGACGGGATTCCCCAATTACTATGGTGAGCAGAGGACTGGGCGCTGGGGCAGGAACGTCCGCGACGGTTGGGAGATAATCATGGGCGGGAGGAGACCCAAGGACAGGTGGCTGGGGAAACTGCTGGTGGCGGGGTACCAGAGCTATCTGTGCAACAGATACCTGGCGGAGCGGGTTAGGCGGGGTCTTTTCGGCAGAGTAATGCTTGGGGATATAGCAAAGAAGCACGACACAGGGGGCATATTCTGGGTGAACGACCCGCGGGCAGAACAGGTTCGGTTTGATGTGGGTGAGATCAGCTTCACTGCCCCTATATTCGGCTACAAAATGTCAAAGCCGCTGGGGAAACCAGGGACTCTTGAAGACGAGATTATTGAAGAGTCTGGGGTTTCTTTGGATGATCTGAAGCGGGTAAAGCTCACGGGCACCCGGCGTTTCGGCAGGCTAGTTCCAAGGATCGAGGTCGCGGAGGTCCCGCGGGGGATCAGGCTCTCGTTTATGTTACATAAGGGCGGTTATGCTACTTCCCTGCTCAGGGAATTCATGAAGGCGTAGAGGTCTAGTTCTTCTCCTAGGGAGGGGCTGGTTTTGATCTCGTCACAGGTCATATCGAGAAAATATTATTTTTACAGCGGTATTGTGTCAAGTAATCTGACACAAGCTGTTTTTTAGTACTTGCGTTGCAGAAAAAAAATTCTATCTTTGTCTTTTTATCGTATGGTGGCAAGGGTTGTCATCTGGTGGTTTTGAGTCGCCGATGCGCCTCGGTGTACATGGCCAATATGTTCTCAGTGGGCGTTATGGGCTGGATATTGTGGCACGGAGCCAGGATGTAACCGCCTGGTCCCAGAGTGTTGAGGTTCTCCCTGACCTCAGCGCGGA
Source organism: Candidatus Bathyarchaeota archaeon (assembly GCA_018652685.1). GTDB lineage: Archaea > Thermoproteota > Bathyarchaeia > TCS64 > TCS64 > RBG-16-57-9. Next base: position 27,449 of record JABIBQ010000096.1, on the reverse strand, counting down.
CGTCATTTGTTGAACCGAAAGGCAGCGTGTGCTGGTTGTCCATTGCGCCGTGGAGCACCACCTTATCTCCGTACTCTGCCTTGAGCATGGCCCTGTCCATGTTGGCGCACCTCCACTGGATTGGGTTCAGGATGTCTATACCGATTCCAATCATATCCGTGACGATCTCGTTGATAGCACCGTCACTGTGGAAGAAGACGTGAACGTCATTGTCGTGGGCAAGGTCGTTCATCCTCTGCATCCTTGGGAGGAAGATTTCTCGAATCATCTTGGGCGAGATGAGCAAACCGTTTTGTGCCCCGAAGTCCTCGGCGATGTAGCTGAAGGTGACCCTGCCTGGTATCTCCCGGTAAATCCGCCGAGTGTACTCGTACCGAAAATCAAACAACCTGTCAAGGCAATAGTTGGCTACCTCGGGGTACCGAAAGAGGTCGATGTATCCCTGCTGCTGGCCCCGTAGGTTCTTGTAGTCAAGGAAGGGCTCCGAGCCGCCGCCTGATACGGGGTAATCGTACCATCCATGAATCTGTTCCTTGATCGTTGTGAAGTCGTAGTCGTTGATATCCGGCCAGGTGTAGTTCGCCTCGATCTCATCAATGGTCTTGTACCCTGCAAGCGGGTGGGAGACGCACTCCTTGTATGAGCCTGTCCCGTAGTCAACGTCCCGGTACTTGCATCCAAAAACGTCCTCGTCGTGTGGTATCGGCTTTCCCATGTACACGGGCTCGACGGTGAAGGGCACGTCGATGTCCAGTTTCTCGTACATGTCCCTTATGGTGGACGCATTGAGGTGTCTCATCAGTCTCTCAGTTACCTCGTCTGTCGCCCAGTAATCGATTGGTGGGCGGTCAGATTGACCCCCACTAAGAATTGCGTCCCATCTCGTTTTGGGTGTATCACCATCAGCCATAACTGGTCATGTATTATTGATAATAAAATTCTTGGCAAAGGGTTGTGTTCTATTTCGAAATAAGTGGGTTAAGCTTCCTTTGAGACCTGTTCTCCGCCCTTGGCCCAGTTGTATCGCGGGATGTCGTGGATGATTATGGTGAGGCCCGCTGGGTCCACTCCTATGTCCTTGAAGGCCTTGGTTATGCCCTTCATAAGTTTGTCTTTCTGCTCCACGGTCTTCCCCGTCCAGGTGCTTATGGTAACTACCGGCATGTTGATCAGAGAAGAATAGGGGAGCTGGTATTTGAAATCAATAGGATAGAGGATATGTCAGAAGACATTGAGGTTCCGTTCCTATGGGCAAACAATGCCGAGATACGGGGTATCTTGGGGAAGAGGTAGCTTTCATGTAACATTGGATATTCCAGGTTTATTCTAACATACCGTAGGGGGTCAGGTACTGAACAAATTCAACCGTGTATCCCTCGGTGTCATCGAAGGTGAACCCCTTGAGCCTCATCTTCACCCCGGTGAATGGCTCGTCCTCAAGGGTCTCCACCCCTCCCGCTTTTATCTTCTTGAACCAGGGGTCTATGTCTTTGACCATCACAACTAACCTCACGGGCTTCGATGGGCTTGTCCTGTGTGACCCCAATGTCCCGTCTACCAGTCCAAGCAACGCACCCTCGATGACCTTGAATATCTTGACGTACCCGAAATCAGCGACAAACTTGAACTTGATGATGTCATTGTAAAAGTTGAACGCTCTTTCCAGATCGTCGTAGTAGAACAGGGTCAGAGTTCCCTCTAGATCGTATTCACTCATGAATCAGAAAAGGTTCTCACTGGTTTAAATCATCATCCAAGAACTCCTTGATGGTTGCGGGACTCCAGTAGGTCCTCATCTTGATCAGGTGCTCTTTGGCCTTTACTCGGTCCCCGACCTCGTAGTATTGGAGCATCAGCTTGAGCTCCTCCGCTGCATTCCGGAGAAGGTTAACGGCTTCCTCTTTTTTGACCGTCCCGTGGCTCAGGGCGTGTTCGACGAGCGAGCCCTTGTAGCTCCTGGTACCGTTTGTCAGGTCATCAACATATCCATCGAGGCAGTCCCAGGGGTTCCCGTCTGTTCCCATGTACTTGTCAAATGCGGTCACAGTGAATCTTTCCTCTGCATCCTCCAGGGCAGCCTCCGCGAGTTTCTTTCCCAGGTCACGTGCTTTTACACAGGCCTCATCGTACTGAACCATATGCACAGGTAACCCGCCTATGTACTTGAAACTTCGAGTGAAGGCCCATTTGGACATCTCCCAATCAGCCATCCGTGTCCCGCCGTTGTTTGCGGCCTGGGAGAGGGATGCAAAAGGCAGTCCGTTGAGCTCTCCACTCCACATGAACGGGTAAAACCTCTCGAAGAACAGTTGGACCGAGGCAGGCGGCCTTGTGAAGTATACCGGCTGGGCGATGAATAGGCCATTGGCGTTCAACACTTTATTGACTAGCTCGCCTTCACCCATCCTGCCCATGGAGTCGTCCAATGTGCACCTGTGATCGTCGTTGCGTGCACAGTTCCAGCATGATATGCAGGGACTAATTGGGAGATAATCGAAAATATTGACAAACTCAACGTCCACTCCCTTAATGGACTTTATTCCCTCGATTACTCGGTCAAGCAGTGTAGCAGTATATCCCTCAGACCTGGCACTAGCCAGAACACATAACACGATAGCCATCAAACAATCTCCGTCAGCTGAATACCATGAAACTTAGACCTATGGGTCTATAACTTTTCCATGCCAAGCACAGGTGGTCATAGTGTTAGCCCGTCTAAATGGGTAATCCTCTGTGAAAAGGAAAGACGGAAAATTATCTCGGTTTGCATATAATCTCAAGGATATGCGAGTCAAAGAAAAGGTGAGTGTTACTCGGTCTGAGCACCACCGCCGAGTCTGCCCCACCCTGGCCACCGATACTGATAATCTCCTCGTCCGTCCTGATCAGCCCCGCGTCAACCGCCATGCACGAGACCTCACACGCCACTTTCACCCCGGCGCTGAAGAGGCGAAGCACATGTGCGATGATCTCATCCACTTGGATGACTCCGAATTTCTTGTTTACGGCACGGCCAAGTGTTCCAAACGCATGGGCGGCAGTGACAAAACGGCCTCCCCTGGATTCAATTTCCGAGAGAAGCTCGTTAGGGAAGGACTGGGCGTTTTTCTCGGTTACGCCAGTAACGATGACCAGGTTGTATCCCTCAAAAACATGGGAAGCCTTCAAAGCGGTCTCTCCCCGTATCGAAGCCACTACGATGCTCTTTATTCCGAGCTCATCCGCCCTTTTCTTGGCCAGTCTGAGGGTCTCGTCAGTCTCCTTGACTCCCCTCTCCTGTTTGATAAAATACGTGGAATCAGTTGTAATATGCTCATCAATCATAATCAATCATCTACAATTCCTATTCATCAGCTATATTTTGTTGCCTCATAACATCAAATATGCTGAGTCTAACTCACGCTGTCCCCAGGCGCGCCAGTACGGATAACGTTTGCTTACCATTTTATAGATGAAGCTTAACCTATAACCATGCCCGGTCCTCCCCTTAACTACAAGCAGATACTTGATTCTTGTAGGGACGGCGTGTCGATTAACTCCGGCATTAACATTGTCTACATCAATGAACCCTTCGCCAAAATGCTTGGTTATTCCAAAGAGGAATTGCATGGTATAACTGTCTTGGATATCACTGCCTCGGATTACAGGGAGAGAGTAATCGAGAGGACGAGTAGACGGCAAAGTGGAAAAAATGCTGAGACTCAATTCGTGACGGAGCTTGTTAGAAAAGATGGAACACGTATACCTGTTGAGCTCAGTGTCGCACGCATCGATTTTGAGGGAAAAAGTTCGAGCCTGACAATTGTCAGAGAAATATCTGAGCGAATGAAAGCGGAGGAATCATTACAGGCTAGTGAGGAACGGTTCCGAGGACTAATGCAATCCGCCTTAGAACGGGTCGTAATATTAGACAAGGGGCTGCATTATATCGAGGTAAATAAGAGCTGGCTTAAAATGGCAGGTCTTGAACGAGAAGATGTTATTGGAAAACATGTGCTTGAAGTTTTACCTGGGTTGAAAGAGGACGGGCGCTATAATGCGTACTTGAAAGTATTGGAGACGGGGGAGTCTATTGAGCTCGTTGGAGTCGAGTCTATTACTAAACCGGGATCAATGTTAGATATCTCAGTGTTCACAGCGGGGGATGTTCTAGGGCTTATCAGCAGAGACGCGACAAGGAGGATAACATTTCAAGAAAGATTGGCGGCACTTCATGTTTTTGGTTCAAAACTCTCAAAGGCAGATAACCTTGAAGAGGTAGCCCAGTTCACACTTGATGCCGTTGAGAGTATTTTTGGGTACCAAAACACCGATTTTAATCTCGTAATCGACGATTATCTCGTCCCAAGCCTGATAAAAGACGAGGCCCTACGAAAAAACCTTGAGCTTCATATTGATGGCCCAGGAATCATTGTACGATCGTTTAACACAGGGGAATCTCAACTTGTACATGATACCAGACTAGACAAATCCTATGTCAATGGTAGAGGGGAGGACACAGAATGGCTATCTGAACTCGCCGTTCCCGTGAAGATCTCAGATGAGGTAGTAGCGGTTATTAACATGGAGAATACTGCGCAAGGGGCTTTCACCGAGAGCGACCGAAAGCTCATTGAGACACTGGCACTCCATGTATCATCGGCGATGGAGGGTCTCCGATCCCGTGAAACCCATGATAAAATCTATAGGCAAATGACAGAACAGAAACTGAGAGCAGAGCAATCTCAAGAACTGGAACAAATCAAAACTAACTTTATAATGAAAGCCACCCACGAGCTCAGGACCCCCTTAACAATCATCAAAGGTTATAGCGAGTTACTATTAGACGATGATATTTATCGCCACCCAAAAACCCTGGTTGATTTCCTGTCAGTTATTCTGAAAAACGTGCAAAGATCTGAGATTTTGATCAACGATCTATTGGATGAATCACAATTAATGTCGGGTAAGTATGTACTAAATGCCCAGTTAAACGATGTTAACAGCCTTATTGAGGATGTTATAAATGACGCCGGGATATTTCTTGACCCAAAAAATCAACAGTTATCAGTGAAAAAGCTGAGCGGTATTCAGCCGTTCATATTTGACAAGGATCGCATGTACCAAGTTTTAATGAACTTGGTCCTAAACGCCTCCAAGTTTTCCGGTTATGACTCAGAGATAAAGCTGGTTGTGGAGGAAAACGGGGTGGAAATTAAATTTTCAATAACTGACGAGGGCGTCGGTATACGAAAAGAGGATACTAACAGGATTTTCCAGCCCTTCCCCGGTATAGAGGAAGGTACAATACAACCGGGAATCGGTATTGGCCTGTCAATATGCAAGGGATTCGTGGAGCTCCATGGCGGAGAGATATGGGCTGAATCTGAAGGGCTAGACAAAGGAAGTACGTTCACGTTTACACTCCCATGTTCTGATGACTCCAAATAGTGGATACCTTTGTTTGAGTTCATGATCGAGCTAAAAGTTATCATGATTCTTCGGACCCCACACGCGCATTAAAAAGACTAAACAACCTCATTTATATCATACCTCACACCTAAAGTGGCGTCCCAGACTCGCCCTATGTTCTTGGTAAGGTTCCCGGGGCGTTCTGGGATACCTTCTATGCAACCTTCTTCCACGCCTGGTAGATGGGGCAGATATCGATGAGGCACGGGTCCCTGTCAACCATCCTGTACAGGACGTTCGTCGCCCCGCTGTCGGTCAAGGCGCACTCAATTTTCTTTGCGCCCTTGTCGCGCCTCTGGAAGGCGCAGTTCAACGGCTCGTCTTTCCCTGGAAGGTCTAGTTGATCCATTTCACCTTGCATGGCTCTAAGGATATTTTCTAGTACAAAACCCCATGGCTTTGAGTAATATAGAAACACACAAGACTTGATATAATCGGGCCACCATGACGGGCACCACGAGTTATCTGGCTCCTCATCGCAGCAATACCCACTTGGATAATCCTGGGGAGGAAAAAGGCAAAACGGTTTAATTACCGCCCCCGAAATTCGGAAACATGCGAGTCACGATGGAGGACGTCATAGGTACAATTACCCTCTGCATCATCATGATCTTCATGTACAACCAGGGTTACGCAGACGCGGCCTGGATCGCAACCGTAGTGGCATTTGGCATGCTCCTCATATTCTTCAAGTGCAGGCTTGAATTGTGCTACTTAACCGAGGACATGTCCGTATACCAGTCAAAGAAGAGGTGTAGGAAGCCTGAAAGTTAGGCTATGACTTCACATGAGTGTGTCAGTTATTTCAATTAGTCTGGTACCCGCCATACCCATAATCGTGCGCGCCAGGAGAACCATCACGGTAGCATTCTACTCGTTGCTCGATCTAACATCCTACTTTCTGACACGGAGATTCATATTACTCCTTTTTTCATTAACTTTAAGCCCTAGCCTTCTACAGTACGGTTAAGGTATGGCCGATGGGTGGGAGACTGAGCCTCAGGGATATATCAAAGGATTTTGACGGCTTCAAGTTAACGGGTTTGACGCTCACGGTGGAACCAGGTGAGTACCTAGTACTTGTGGGCCCCACGGGAGCTGGCAAGACTCTTCTACTTGAAACCATTCAGGGTTTCCACGGGCTCGACGGTGGCGAGATTCTCCTCAACGAGGCAGATATTACCCAGCTACCCCAGAACCAGCGGAGGATCGCCTACGTACCGCAGAACCCGTACTTCCCGCCCCAGAACACCGTCAAGGAGATCCTAGAGTTCGGAGCGGACAGGTCATCCTATGGCTCAGAAAGCAAGATGCTGGACGGCATCACTCAAATGATGCGACTAAATGAGTATCTGGACAGGCAGGTGGTCACTCTCAGCGGAGGGGAAAAACGGAAGCTGGCACTAGCAAGGGCGCTCCTACAGCAACCATTGATATTGCTGCTTGATGAGCCGCTCAACAATCTGGACACAGTCAGCAAGCACGTCCTCAGGGAGGAGCTTGCCACGATCCACCGGTATCTTGACCTGACGGTGGTCCATGTGACTCATGACCAGACAGAGGCACTGACGTTGGCGGACAGGATCGCGGTTGTCAGGGAAGGATCACTCGTAACAGTGGGCACTGTGGAACAGGTCTACTACGACCCCGTTGACGAGTACGCCGCAAGGTTCCTGGGATATCAAAACATGTACAAAGTATCGGAGATTGAGCACGGTAATGCCTATTCAAAGGTAACGATCAGCGGCGTTACCCTACGCATGAGCAAGACACCTTCCGAAAATCAGACCAAGATAGCGATTCACGGTAGCGAGATCATAATCCAGAGGAAGAAACCGAAGAAAACGGGGGACAACCTGTTTAGGTCAAAAGTTATCAGGCATGTCACAACAGGCCCAACCGCCCACATCACCGTTGACATCGGGGTCCCACTGGTCTTGACCATGGGCAGACGTCTTTACAAGGCCACCAAGCTCAGGGTCGGGAAGATGTTCTGGGTTCAGTTCAGCCCCAACGCCGTCAAGCCCATCAGGACCTAGGCAAACTAAACCCGCAACGCGAGCTATGTCTACCTGAGACTAAATGACGGACCAGTGGTGGAGAGGTAAGAGCTGCGGGCACGAGTTTATTCCTGATTCAGTTAAGGGTACTCTGACCAGAAAAGTGGCATCAGCAACACAATATAGATAGGATTGGAGATTGAGCCAACAAGACCGTCGTAAAGGAGTTGGTGACGCGGGGATACCCGGAGTGCGGTGGAACCATGTACAAGTGGTATTTCGTAACCCAGAACGGGGTCCAATTGACGACTAGATTTGAGGATATGAGCTGGACCCTGTAAAGACGCTGCTTTCCCTTGGATCATGTATCGTTGTGAACCTTTTGCCTGCAAGGACTGAGGTAAGGTCGGATTGAACACTCTTAACCGGATGAAAAAGAAAAATCGTCGAAAAAGTTATGGGTTAGAGCTTGGACAGGGCGGCCTCGACCCGGTCCATTGCTTCCTCCATTATACCCATGCTTGTGCTGTACACTATTCTAATGTGGCCCTCGCCACCCAGCCCAAAATAGCTGAACGGTTCACCGTGGCCCGGTACAACAGCTACTTGGGCCTCATCCATGATATACTTCGTCGCCTGGATACTTGTCATGCCATCAATCTTCGGGAAGATGACATAGGTGCCCTCGGGCTTGCGAACATCAACGCCGGGCATATCGCTCAACCGCTCGTAGACGTAGTCCCTAACGCCCTGAAGGTGTCTCACGAATCCTTGGGCCCAGTGCCACGCCTCGTCAAGCGATGCTCTTCCTGCCTCTTGGCTCACGTTGTTGACCGGGTAGAAGTAGCCAGGTGCCGCCCCCTTGACCTTTGCCATCAGTTCAGGATTTTGAGCGACGATGAAACCCAGCTGGAGACCGGCCAGCGCAAATGTCTTGCTGAACCCGTAGAGGCTCAGCGTCCTGTTTGACGCGCCCTCGATGCTTGCGGTGGCGATGTGCTCCCTGCCGTCGTACACGATGTCACTCCATATCTCGTCGCTCATGATCCACAGGTCGTGATCAACCGCCAGATCTACCATTGCCTTCAACTCGTCCCTCCTGAGCACTCTGCCGTAGGGGTTATGGGGGTTACAGATACAGATCATCTTAGTTTTGGGAGTCACAAGCTCCTTCAGCCCCTCAAGGTCGAACTCCAAAGTCTCCCAGCTAACCTTGCTCAGCACCTGCCTGCCCCCCGCGATGTCTATGCTCTTCCCGAACAGGAAGTCAACGGGGTCAAAGAGGATGACCTCGTCCCCCGGTTTGAGCAACGCCTTGCACGTGAGCATCATGGCCTGGGCCACACCGCTCGTGGCAAACACCTCGTCAGGGCTACAACTGAACCCCTTACGGTTTGTGACGTGCCTTGCACACGCATCCCTAAAGGCTGGGTTGCCTCCGTCGCCGCCGTAGCTGAACACACCGTCCACCGCCATATTGGCTATGGCCCGCCTGATCTCCTCGGCTGCCCTGAAATCTGGGTCTGCCGCGGTCAATGGGATGACGTCCTTGGGATACCTGCCCCACTGGTTGATGCTGTACTTGCGTAACAGGTCGAATCGTATCTGGTCGTCGCTGAAGAGACTCATGGGTAAACCATATACGAACGGGAATTAGATATTTCCGTAATGGAGAGGCGCACCACCAAGCCAGAGTACGGACCGCACATAGCAAAGGCACTGGGTAATCTTGGCGAGGCATCGGCTGATGGTCTACTTGATGCTGTCTACACATTAATGGAGGACATACTGTATGTCGCTGACCACGAAACCCTGGCCAACGGAGAGCAGCGATGGAGAAACCAGGCCCAGCACATGCTGGACGGTATGATTGACGACGGCTATATAATCGAGAAAAATGGTTTGTTGAGCCTCAGCGACTCTTAGCGGCCTCGATCCAGCGCTCAACGACATACATTGTAGGATTTCTTTTCGTGATTTCCTCGGACTCATTTACCTCAACCAGCTTCTTCAGTAACTCTTCGGGGTCAAATTCAGCTATTACCGAGATACTGGGGATACCTGCCGCTTTGAGCAAAAGCTGGTACTTGGGCCCTACTCCTTCCAATTCGGCGATATCAGCGACAACAAGTTCTGGATCGGGCTCCTCTTCTTGTTCGGGTTCATGAGTCGGCTCCGAAACGGGCTTTTCCAATGACTTAGGCTCAGGATCTGGAGCTGGCGCAGGCTCCGAGACAACCTCCGTTGTCGGTTCTGCCTCTTCATCGGCAACCCAATCAGCCTTCTTGATAACGGATATTCTCTTCTTGGGTGTGACTTTCATGATCTCCTTTTCTACGACCTTGGTCTGCCTTCCCTGGAGCCAGTAGATCACTATGGCCAGTATCACCGTGAATGTAACAATAACTAGAAACGGGTTCATGGGCTACTATCATGCATCACGGTTAATAAACACACCAAGACTCCACAAACTGAATGATGAGAAATATTTGAAACCCTTAAATGTGGAAAGGGTTAGTACCGTTGGGACCGTGTTCCCGTGACTAGATATGGAGAGAAAAAGACGTTGGGACAACCTCAGCAGTATCGGGGCGAATTCGCCAGTTCTTTGAGTCAATACCAGGTCAGACCACGCTAGCCCTCAGCTTTAACATAATCAGCATCTTAGCAGGTGGCTTGATGGCGTTTTTCACGCCCATGTTCAGCCAAAGCCCCTGGATTCTCGCCCTCTTCCCCCCAATTCTAACTGTGCGTGGTGGCATTGGGGGGATATTCAGCGGAAACCTCGCCACCATGATGCATCTTGGAATGGTCAAGCCTAGGATTAGGGGGAACACGGAGCCGTACAAGGAACTCATCAAGTCAGTCCTCGTCATAACGGTCATGGACACTCTGATCCTTGGGGCGTTCAGCTTCATAGTGAACGTCATCAACGGATCGGCCCAGCTTGATCAGTGGTTCCTCTTCATCAGCGTGCCCACGGTTGCCTGCACATTTGCGGTCTGTGTTAGCATCCCTATCACAAGCCTTATCGCAATTGAGACATTCAAGCGAGGACTGGATCCTGACATCCTTGTCTACCCGATACTGGCCTCAATAAATGACATCGTAGTCACCACGTTCTTCGTCGGCATCGTCTTTCTGATCCTCAGGGGCATGAGTTTTATTCTTGTCCTCGGTGTCCTTTTCTTTGCCATAGTTTCAGTTTCTGGATACCTGGCTGTCAAATCAAGGGATGACAGCAACTTCCGGCAAACCATCAGAGAGGGAACGTTCGTGGTCGTTCTCAGTAGTGTATTCGGCAGTATCAACGGCGTGCTACTGAGCAACCTGGGACCCAGTATCGCAGCGATGCCCGGACTGATGACAATGTATCCCGCCCTCACAAACGCCCTCGGCAACGTAGGGAGCATCATCGGCTCCAAGACCACCACAGATATCGCCATGGGTTACGCCAAGAGCTTCAACGAGGAAGTCCGAGAGTCCAGTAGGAGGATCGTTCAGGTGGAGGTACCATCCGCCTTCATGCACGTGGCGTTTGGTGTGATCGCGTACATACTATCGAGGGGTCAGGGTGCGTCACTTATACCCCTTATAGTGGTGGCGCTATCAAGCAACCTGATGAGTTTCAGTATAATCACGGTATTCGCCCTGTGGAGCGCACACATTGCGTTTGATCGCGGCCTGAATCCGGATAACGTGGTGATACCCGCAATAACCAGCGTCTCTGACACCACGGCCACACTGACAATTACGCCCGCTATCATGGTCGCTAGGCTATTGGGACTCTAGAAGAACTCAAGCCACCTGACTGTGGGCAGCATGGAAAGAATAAACAGCTGCGATAAGAAGGGTCAAACTGAACCAAATCCTGTATAGGATACCAGAAAATACAGGTGATTAAACTCACTAGGCCAGGTAACAGGTTGTTGTCGATTTGATACCCTGGACGTTTCTGATATTGTTCATGACTAATTCATTCAGAGAGTTATAATCAGGGCAATCGACTTTGCAGTATATGTCATACGGACCATAGATAAAGTGTGCTTCCGTCACTCCCTCGAAGGTCATGAGCTCGTCAACCAGCTTATTCTCGGTCCCAGGGTCGATTCTTATCAATACTAGAGCTTTGATTCTCTCGTCAGTCACATCAACCATCTATCCAAGAATTCCATCGGAGCGAGTTTATATAAATCTAAGTCCCAAGACTCGTTTTTCATGCTGATTATAGGTTCTTGAAGTTTTTTCCAAATTCGACCCCATAAGATATACATGAAAAAACTCCTCGAAAATGGGCTCACATCGGTTCGGATAATTCTTTAACAGCTATTACCCACTACTATCATCTTGTCAGGAGACAAACGCTGCAGGCACTGTGACACATGGCTGCTCAATGATGCCGTTTATTGCCATAGCTGCGGGTTTAAGGTAAGGGAATGGGACCAGGCCCAGAGCGAAAAAGGGGAACTTGAACAACCTTCCACAATAGTGGAGACTGTGAAGGCATTCATGTCCCTGATCAGGAGAACCCCGCTCCAAGTTGCGCCAAGCGCAACAGTGTTCCTTGAACGACAGCCAAGATCAATGCTAGTCTACGCGGCTAGCGCGGTGGTCCTGTTATTTGTGGGGCTTGGAATTTCATACGGTGGTGATTGGCTCACGTACATAGGCTTCACGGTAGCCGGTTACGCGGTCCCATTGATTGTGCTTGCCTACATCGTTCGAAGTGATGTTTATGAGAGGGAGCCAATCGTAATTGTCGCCTACTGTTTCGGTTGGGGTGCGTTTAGTGGGCTCCTTGCGGGGGTACTTAACTCGGTAATCACCGAGCCGTTTCTGGGTGCCGGTGGAGCCGGTCTCATCGAGGAGCCGCTGAAGATTTGGGGTGTCTACCAGATAGCAAAGAGCGCAAGGATGAAAAATGAGTTCAACGACCATCTTGATGGGATCATCTACGGGGCTGCTGCAGGCGCAGGTTTCGCGGGCCTTGAGAACTTTTGGTACATCAGCGAGATGGTGCTCAACAACGCTTACCCCGCGCTGTTCGCCATCGCAATCAGGTCCATCACAGGGGTCATGCACATCAGTTGGAGCGCAATCGCGGGCAGGAGCCTGGGAGTGGCGAAAGCAACAAGGGGCAAGATCAGGAGGTCGGACATGCTACCAGGGATTCTGATCGCGGCTGGCATCCACTTCCTCTGGAACACATTGTCAACTGATATCGCTTTTTTCCTCATCCTGCCGTTCACGTTGAGCGGCCTCAGGAACATGATTGCGGCCGCCGTCGATGACGAGAAGCGTTGGGGCTTTGAGTTCTTCGCCCCCGACGAGAAGGAGTAGATATCATGGAATACATTACGGGGTGGGTGCTTGTATTCGGGCTGATTATTACTAGCTTCCTCGTCGTGTTGAACACGGTAAATCCCCTTCAAGGTGAGAGGAGGTTGTGGATTCACTGTGCAATAGGAAAAGTGATGATCTTGGCCACGTTTGCACACCTGCTCAGCATGCCATTCGAGGGTTTCAACGATATCGCCATCTGGTCAACGGCTGTTCTGATATTCATAACCATAGCAACCGGTCTCCTGCTAATGTACCTCCCGGATTTGGGCAAGACCAGATATTATATGAGGTCTGTACATTCGGTCCTCATCATTGCAATAATTATCTCGGTCATCAGACACGCAATGGTGACGTTGAAAATTCTTTGAGTAGTTAAGCTCTTAGCCTAATACTGCTCCCCAATAGGCGTATGTCATTACCGGACAGCGTTAAACTGGATTTATACCGCTCAATGGTTCGCATCAGGACCTTTGAGAACGGCATCAGGACACTCATCAACGATGGGAAAGCTGGCCACGTCAGCTTCTACACAGGGGGAGAGGCGGTAGCCGCCGCCGTCAGCGCACACTTGGTCAAGGAGGACCAGATAGGGTCCACACACAGGCCCATGGGCCACCTAGTCGCCAAGGGGGCAGACCTGAAGAGGATGATGGCCGAGATCGCCGGCAAGTCAACTGGCACAAACAAGGGAAAGGGTGGAGCATACCACATATTCGACAAGGAAGTTAGTGCCCTTGGGGCAAACGGCATCGTGGGCGGAAGCGTCCCCATGACCGCGGGTTACGCCCTGAGAAATCAGCTCAAAGGCGGCGACAGCGTGTCAATAAGCTACTTCGGCGAGGGGGCAAGCAACCAGGGGGGTGTGCAGGAGACGTTGAACCTGGCGGCGTGCTGGAAACTGCCAATGGTATTCGTGTGCGAGAACAGCAGCCCAGAGGAGCAGACGATGCTGGGCCACAAGATCGATTATCCCCAGCTCAGTATCAACGACATCAGTTTGAGGGCACCCGCATACGGCATGCCGGGAGAGAGCAGCGAAGGCTGGGATGTGGAGGAGGTCTACAGGATAGCGGGAAAGTCAATCGAGCTGGCCCGTAAGGGAGGAGGCCCAACACTACTGGAGTTCAAGATTCACAGGCTCAACGCCGACGAGGACAGCGAGTACTGCCCAATAAAGTGCTATAGGGACAAGCTCATGCTTGAGGGAGTCCTGACCGAGGAACTTGACGATAAAATAAGAGCTGAGGAATCAGCGGAGGTCAAGGATGCAATGGATTTCGCGGTAGGAAGCCCGGAGCCCAAGCCAATAGATGCATACGACGACATCTTTGTGGAGGGAGCCTGATGGCCCGGACAATCTCGTACGCCGAGGCTATATGCGAGGCACAGAGAGACGCGCTGAGGAACGACCCGGACGTCATCCTGTTCGGCGAGAACGTAGCTGCGCCATGGAGACCGTCAACCAAGGGACTCAAGGAAGAGTTCGGCAAAGTACGAGTCAGGGACGCCCCAATCACTGAAACCGCTTTCATCGGGGCGGGTGTCGGAGCCGCCATTGCAGGCGCAAAGCCCATCGTGGAGCTCATGCTCATCGATTTCGGCCTCGTCGCCATGGACCAGATACTCAACCAGATGGCGAAAACCACCTACATGACCGGAGGCAACGTCAACGTACCCATGGTCATGAGGGCAATCTATGGCGCAAGGGGAGGAGGGGCGGCAACACATAGTGAGTGTCTCTACGGCATCTACGCCCATATGCCGGGCATGAAGATCGTTGTGCCCAGCAATCCATACGATGCCAAGGGTCTACTGGCCACAGCAATTAATGACCCCAACCCAGTTGTGGTTTTCGAACACGTCAAACTCACAAACATGGAAGGCGAGGTACCAGAGGATTCTTACAGCATACCTTTCGGAGTCGCCAACCTGGTCCGCGAAGGCACTGATGTGACCGTTGTTGCCGTGGGAAGAATGGTGAACGAGGCGGCTAAGGCCGCTGACGAGCTCAAGGGAAAGATCAGCGTAGAGGTTATCGATCCTAGGACACTGGTGCCCCTTGACGAGGAGGCCATCCTGAAGAGCGTCGCAAAGACTGGCAGGCTGGTGGTGGTTGACGAGGACTATGAGAGGTGCGGATTCTCAGCGGAGGTGGCGGCCATCGTCGCCGAGAAGGGGTTCCACAACCTCAAGGCACCGGTTGCACGGGTGGCGAACCCTAACGTGCCCTTGCCGTTCAATAAGAGTCTTGAAAACCACGTTCTTCCTGACGCCGTGAAGATCGTCAGGGCAATCAAGAATGTGATGAAGTAGGCTAGAGCCCGTCAAGGGCTTTCTTCAAGCCCTCAAGTGCCTCGACCTCGACTTTTTTTGCTTCCCTTAACAATCCAGCTACATTGACACATGAT
This sequence comes from Candidatus Bathyarchaeota archaeon, assembly GCA_018652685.1. Classification (GTDB taxonomy): domain Archaea; phylum Thermoproteota; class Bathyarchaeia; order TCS64; family TCS64; genus RBG-16-57-9. The sequence continues at coordinate 12,247 of JABIBQ010000096.1, read as the reverse complement.
TCAGTTTGCATCTCACCCGGCCCCATGGGGAACTTTTCGTTGCATCTCTGGAGTATCTTATGCAGAGCATCGTACTTGTCGGCTACATCCGCGAGGCTCGGCTCGATATCGGGGTCAACCTTCCTCAGGTACTCGGAGATGGCCCACTTGGCCTCCATGAGGCATGCCATGGTGTACGCTGTGCCGTGGTAGCTCCAGCCGTCGAACGATTCCTCGGTGAGGTTCTTAACATATACATCGTACGCCTCGGGGCCCATCACGTAATTGTGTAGCCTGGGCACATCTCCTATACCCAGCTGGTAACCACGCTTGAGCGTCTCGACTGCTGCCTTCTTTGGGTCAATCTCTATCCGCTCAGTGAATCGTAGCGTCATCAGACCGCCTGGTGCCATCAATCCAGTGAAATGAATTGGAGAGTCATGCTGTCCGATGAGACTCCTGAACGTTTTCACGATGTAATCCTCGCCCCCGTATCCATTCACAATGCCATACTCGGGGATCAGTATTCCCCACATGACCACCGGGCGATCGGCGTCAATCTCCTTTTTTACAACATCGAACTGCTTCCCGGCGTTTACTACTGATTCTGGGGTGGGCTTCCTATCGCAGTCCCACTCGAAGCTGCCTGAGGTTACGATATTAACCTTGTACCCCAAGTTCTCGGTTGCCCCGTAGTTACCCATCCAGATATCACGGTGATGGGCAGACGGTGCTGACGGGCACATGTTCTTCCTCATGGCATTCGTGATCCAACCGTACCCTGAAACAGCGATGACCTCGTCAAGCCCCACATCAACACCAAGAGAGTTCAGCACGCCCTGCAACGCTCCGTGGTAACTGAACCAGCATGGTTTGTACTCCGCCGGTTTGCTCACCATTCTCTCCAAAAGACCACCATTATACCGTTTTGCTCAACGGTATTTAATGGTAATCAGAGCCTTGCCTGACTCGACGGACAACAAGTTTACGCCTCGCGTCTAAGGGCTTCTGTCAAGTAACTTGAGTAAGGCTGGCAGGTCGCATATGCTTGCTATCGCGTGACCGTTCCACACCGGCTGGTCAGGAGTTTTGATCCATATCCCTGTGATCCCAGAGTCCCTGGCCCCGTACATGTCCGCCTCGACGCTGTCGCCAACGTGGACCGTGTTCACAGGGTTGACGCCCAGCTCCTTGAGCACGATATCAAATATCTTCGGGTTCGGTTTCCTTACGCCCAGGTCCCTTGAGCAGTAAATGGCCTCAAAGTACTTGTCGAAACCGGCTTCCCTGAGTAAAATCTTGGGCTGGTCACTCATGGTGTTGCTGAGGAGTGCCACCTTGTACTTTGACGAGAGCTCCGTGAGAACATCCTCAACGCAGGAAAAATACTGAGTCCTGTAGTGCTTCCTGAAGTTGTCGTGGAGGTAGTTCAGCATTTCGCGGTCATACCTGACTTCCAGGTTTGATAGGAATATGGCGTAGACGTCCTCGAAGGTCATCTCCTTGCCTTTGGCCCGGTACCTGTTGAGCTCGGCAAGGGCTTCCCTGAGTGCCTTCTTCATTACATTCATCTGAATAAAGTACCCGTGGCTCGACAGGTAGCTCCTAATGGTCTCGTGGTAGGGGTCCCAGTCCAGGCCGCCGTCTGCAAGGGTGCCACCGAAGTCAAGTATCACGGCTTTGATTTCCATTGGAATTGATTCACCTGCCTGCATTTCAGTCTGATCAAAGGTGATATACGGACAATCCCCAACAGTAACCCATGCTTCAGGAAAGGTTCTACGAGAGGGACGGGGTGAGGCTCAACTACGCGGAGGGACCGGACAACGGGCCACCGCTACTGCTGCTGCCCGCCTTTGACAACAGGTGGCAAAGCTACTCATCGATAATCCCCGAGTTAGCCTCCAAGACCCACCTGTATGCCCTTGACTCACGTGGGAGGGGACGTTCCGATAAGACGCCGGGGGAGTACGAGCTGGTCCACAGCCTCAGGGACACAATTGGTTTCATCGATGAGGTCATCGGTGGGCTCTGCCACATCTTCGGGCACAGCAACGGCGGCTGGATCGGGCTTTGGCTTGCCTCAAATAGACCTGACATAGTCAGCTCACTTATCGTGGGTGACAGCGCCCTAGACGTTGACGTATTGGTCGAGGTAGGTAGGGGTGAGGCCGAGAGGGAGGGGAACCGCAAGTACATGGACTGGGCGGGGAGACCCGTTGACGAGCTGATGAAGGTTTTCAGCGAACGATACCCGGACATGCCGCAAGAGTACGTTGAGATACGCGCCCTGACCTTCAACCAAGTGGACCCGGAGGCCTACAGGGACTGGGTCGAGGGGGTGCTGGACGGCTACTTCGAGGGGTACGACGGGAAGTCCATTCTTGAGTCCATCAAGTGCCCGACTCTGGTGCTCCAGGCCGAGAACGGGATGATCTCTTTGGACGAGGTCATTTGGGCAAGGAGCCTGAACGACGAGATCAACGTGAAGCAGATGGGCGGTATGGACCACTGGCTGGGCATCCAAGATGGAAGGGAAACCGCCATACTCTCTGAAATCATCAATTTTCTCTATTCATTTTAATTATTCAAAAGATACTTTTGATATGTAACATTCTTTCATAGCTCTTTAAATTAAAATATATCAATCTGATAGAAGGTAATAAGAGATGGAAATAAATTCACTTACAAGGCTCAAGATTGAGCTGGATAGCTTCAAACTACTTGTAACTGCCAACTTGGTAGGAGCAGCGCTGACGCTGGCTTTCAGTATTTCCTATGGGGTAACAAACCTTATACCATTCATATCGGGTGAACCAATCGAGCCAAGACAGCTACCCTTCATCCTAATATTAATCTCAGGATTCGCAACGGCTATCAGCTGGATAACACGCAGCGCCGAGTTAATGGAAGAACATGATGAAATAACAAAAGGTCTGGAAGAAATCATCAAACGTTATAAAAACAAGCCATCAGAGGACGGACTAGATTCGAGTTACGATGACGAGGTAATTGGAATCATCGTGAGATGCCTTGCCTTCTACAGGAAGAACACGGATAAAATAAATAAACTAAAGTGGGGCGGAAGGCTAACTGGGGTCTTCCTGCTCGCCACAGGAATACCGCAGTTCATCTCCTTCATTGACGGCTCGTACCCCGTCAATAGTTACTACGTACTCGCTCAAGGGTTTGCGCTGGTCTCAAGCCTGGTCGTGAGCCTTGCAGCATGGTACGTTCCAGTTATAATCAAACGATTCACCGAGACATGGGACGCGAGGCTCAGCTTGGCGGATGACGCTAACGAGAAACTGAAAAGAATACTGGAGGGCACGGAGTGAAGGGAAAGCGGACCCTCTATGAGATATACTGGGAGATACTGACCTACGCAAGAAACCAGAAGACCTCCACTAATATCATCCACAGGTGCAGCCTCAACAGCAAGATCGCCCAGGAGCACATCGGGTTCCTTATGAACAAGGGGTACCTCAGGCGGTTCGAGGAGAACGGCCAGAACTACCTGAAGACCACCGAGGAGGCCAAGCCGTTCCTTGAAGCGTTCAAGGACATGTACCTTGAGTTGTTCAGCAGGGGTCCAGAGTTCAAGCTGTAACAAATTTTTGGGTTATATTATTAACCTAACCAGTAAAATACGCGTACGCGTACACTCTTGAGGTTCAAATTTGACATCAGATAACTCAAGCCATCCACTGGATAGACCAGGGTGGAACTCGTTAAATGGGAAACACTCAGACATCGCCCTTAATGGTAAGATTTCAGCAAGGTATCCGACGGAGTACCACGCTATAGCCGCCACGCCTGACGGCAGCGAGGAGGCGTTCCACGATCTTGCCACAATTGTGAAGAAGGGAGAGATAATCGGCCTGATAGCGAAGAGGCCAGATTCAGGTAACCCTGATTGGAAGATACTCATGGAGAGCCTCGTCCACCAGATGGTGTGCGAGAAACAGTTACCTGAGACGGATGTTGAATACGTCGAGTTATCCGTGAAGGACATACCCGAGGTGCTTGAGCTGGTGTCCATCACCAAGCCAGGACCCTTTGCCCAGAGAACCGTCGAGTTAGGAAGGTATATCGGGATCAGGAAGGATGGCAAACTCGTAGCGATGGCTGGAGAACGGTTCAAGGTGGAAGGGTATACCGAGATCAGCGCGGTCTGCACCTTGCCGGAGTACAGAGGAAAGGGCTATGCCACAGCCCTATCAAGCGTTCTCGTGAACACCATCTTTGAGCAGGGGGACATCCCGTTCCTTCACGTGAGCGTCAAGAACACACCTGCCATCAGGCTGTACGAGGGGCTCGGGTTCACGAAGCGAAGGGACGTGCCAGGTTGGGCACTCATGAGGGTATAGTCAATTCGATAATTGATCCTTATTTCCCAAGCCCAAACCCTAGTACCTCTTATCAGATCAACGACAAATAGCTCAATACATGAAACGAACATGGGTCCTCCTTCTTCTTGTTTTAGTTCTAATCACGGTCCCCCAGATCAGTGCAACCGATTCTCCATCCCCAAGGATGGGCTCAAGGATGATCTATGATCCCGTAGACCAGCGGGTTCTCCTCTTTGGGGGATCGATGTACGATAATGGGTACACTCTCTACAACGACATATGGAGCTACAGGTACGAGACAAATACGTGGACAGAGATCGAGACCTCCGGTGGACCCAGCGGCAGATTCAACACTCCCTTCATCTATGACTCCGACACGCACCGGATCATCGTGTTCAGTGGATTTGGGGCCAACGAGCGGTCAGCTGATATGTACTCGTACGACATAGAGGAAAACACGTGGACAAGGCTTCAGCCCAGCCCCATGCCTTTTGCCAGGTCCGACACATCCGTAGTCTACGACGAGAAATACGACAAAATCATCATGTTCAGCGGTTACGTCCACCACAACGACACACATCCGCTTGACACATGGGCATACGACGTGCCCACTAATACATGGGAGAAGATGAGCCCGAATATCACCCCGAAAGGTCAGTACGGCCATTACTTCATCTACGACAGCATCCAAGAAAGAAGCCTGATGCTGGGAGGACACTGGAGCGAGGGGCAGAGGCACGGGTACACTGACGGCCTCTGGCAGTACGATTATGGATCAGATACCTGGACCCTCCTTGAGGAGACCCCATCTCTCCCAAACAGGTACTGGCACACCTTCAGCTACAACACAGGAAACGGCGAGGCCACCGTTTTCTCGGGCTCACATGGATCCAGCGATCATAGCGACGACACATGGATACTCGATACTGGGACCGGGGCATGGAGGCGGGTGGAGTCAGATACTCGACCCCCGTCCAGAGTTTGCTCCACTGCCGTCTTTGACCCGGTGAACGACGTCACACTAATATTCGGCGGTATGGTCGACCAGGTCTATTTAGATGACCTCTGGGTACTGGACAGCTCAGGTCAATGGAGGGAGTTAACGGGAGGAACTGACCCGACTGAACCGATTGAGGAAAACGAGATACCCGGTTACCCGATGTTATCCATAATGCTGGGAATCGTGTTGATTGCCCAGGTTGGTTTGGGAAAAAGGCTAGTCAATCACAGTTAGACCGATAAGAGCCTCGCCGTGGTTCACCGAGTAAAAGGTCCTCAGGAACGTTACCTTTGCATCTTCAGGAGCCTTATGGCTCTCAAGCACGTTCCCGAACAGGTCGGTGATCTCACCTACCCGCTCTCCCTTCTTGACCCTAGACCCTAGCTCGTGGAAGCCGTGCCAGATTCCTGCGTTTGACGCCTTTATTCTGTATCCCTTGGGGTTAAGGGCAGCGTTTGCTAGAGTCGGTTCACCCGGTAGCACTTTGAAGTACCTGAGTATGTTCATGACTCCCTCATAGTGGAACTGGATGTGCCGCTCCCGAACTGGGTACGGTGTTCCGGCCTCGCTAGTAACGCAGGGGATACCGTACTCCTTCTGTGCCGTCATGGTCAAACCGCTTACAGATGCAGGTAGCTGGCTGACGTATTCTGTAGGAAAACAACAGGCCATATCAATGGCCATTTTCTCCACTTCCTCACCGCCTCCTCCACCCGCAATAACCATGCTGTCAATGTCCTCTCCGATATCACCGCCGTGGAGATCCACGAGCGCGTCGCACCTTGACACAACTTCCTGGAACACCACATGGGCCGTCCTTTTACTCAACGTCCCCTCTGGGTCACCGGGGAACTGCCTGTTCTGGTTAAGCTGGTCTATGGGACTCAGAAATGCTGACCTGTGCTCGAAATGGGGGCCGTTCAAAATAGTGACAGCGATGACGTTTCCACTCATCTCAGATGGGTCAAGCTCCTTCGTAGCCCTGATCAACCCCTCAATACTGGCGTATTCTGTACCATGTGTCCCACCAAGGAACCCAACGGTTTTACCTGACTTCGCTCCCGCGATAACAACAACTGGTATTCTATACGTGCTCACGCTAGTCCTGCCAACCTCGATGAAACCGTAACTCTTCTCACCGCGCTTACTCAACGCATCTTCGACGTTCATGGTTCAAAGTACACCAATCTGTACTTTATATTTCCCCTAGACAGCTAACTTAGGGAGGGCAATGAACTGTGTTAGGTCTTACTCCACTTCCTCTAACTATATCCCACTCGTCCCCAGCTCGGATATCACACATATAGTGAACTCTTTGCTCCTTGCATGACTTTCGGGCTTCAGCACACCTCTTTCACTTATCTTGCCATTCGCCATCTACGCTCGCCACGAACTCACTTGCTATAATGGCCCTTATCTTTCCGCTACCTAGATCAATTATCTTCACTGTGACTCACAGGTAAATTCATGCTGTGAGCCCCTTTTGATATTATCCAAAGAAAAAGAAGGGCTAGTCCTTTGGCTCCGGGTCCCTCCGGAGGGACCCAGCGGCGCAATGGATTGACCCGCTGTTCATAGGCCAAACCAGGGTAGGGATATCGACCTCGACCACATCAACGCCGATACTCTCAAACCATTTTGTGGCCTTGGGCACTCCTGATGGGACCAGTATCTTCATTGGTTCAAGCACCACACCGGTCTCGGGGCCGACGGGCGTCCCCTGGTCAATCCTGCAGATATCGTTCGGAGGTACGTGGAACTTCCAGTCCATCTCGGCCTTAAGCCAATCCAGCAGGAACGGGTCAAGCCACTTGGGGTTCGCAACCGATAGGTGCCTGTCCACCATGCAGTAGTGGGTAAGCTGTGGCCTTGGCCCCCATCCGGGTAGGACCCTAACATCAACCTCTGGATCCTGTGCCTTGACTATGCTTTTGAACTGCTCCATTCCCGAGTCGTTTGCCCTCCATACACCGGTGTCGCTTGTGTTGGCTCTCGGGTAGTGGACGGTGACCAGGACATGTTTCTCGTCGTGCCAGCCAACGTTTCCCCCCTCGACCATGCCGTTACCCGTGATCATCCCAACAACTGGACAGCCGATCTCAGCCAGGGTCTGGAACGTGGGGACTTCCTCCCCCTTCCTGATGCTGTCATACATTCGGAGGATAACCTGGCCATATACCGCCGGGTGACATACATCATCGGTGTAGATGCTCTTGACCTGATATGGCGGGTCGTAAGGGTCAGGTTTCCTCTCAACCACCTCTACTCCCTCGTCTCTGTACGCCTTGGCAAGTGTCTCGTAGTCAGCATTGAGCCTCGTTAGATCATTTGGCTTCCAGCTCATTCTCCACGCCCCGAGGTCGCTGCTGTGGGGAGGCCACGGTGTTGGCGTCCCGACGCTCAGGAATTCTTTTCCCGGCCTGTGGAGGAGCACGGTTCTCAGCTTGCCTATTGTTGTGTTAGCTTTCCACTTCTTTCCCCAGTATTTTGGCATCTCGTCTTCGAACTCGGTGAGCTCCTGCGGGTGGTACTTCATGTACTGCTCGTGGAGGTCAAGCCCAGTATTCATTTTGAAATGGTCTTCATTCATAAAATCGATTAATGAGAGTCGAGATGGGATAATAAAACTTGAGAATTAACCGTTATGAGGAGGCATAGCACTCTACTCCGTATCATATATACGTCACGCCGCGTTACCAGAACCGTTATCACAAATGGTCAGTTGCGATCTCTGCGGGAAAGAAGAGTACATGCCGTTCCGCTGCAGGTACTGCGGTAGTTATTTTTGCTCAGAGCACAGGATGCCCGAGATGCATGATTGCACCGGGTCATACCAGCAGAGCAGGTCAACCACAGGTAGCAGCGGTTTCACGGCAACGGGTTACAGCTACACGCCAACAAGGCGGGCCACCAGGTATGGTCTTTTCGGACAGAACGAGCTCAGGGACCTTGGTATCGGGCTAGGGGTTATCCTATTAATCATGCTATCAAGCTACTGGAGGCTCTTTTTCACTGACCCTATCTTCATGATGGGGGTCGTACTAGTTTACGGGATGGCGTTCATACTCCACGAGCTGGCCCACAAGTTCTCGGCGCAGATGCTAGGGTACTGGGCCGAGTTCAAGATAAACCAGCAGGGGCTGATGATGACGCTGCTCTCGCTGATATCACCGTTTAAGATCATAGCCCCAGGTGCCGTGATGATCGGCAACATCGCTAGCTGGAGCCACTACGGGAAGGTGGCGTTGTCGGGCCCTGTCACCAACATTGTTCTGGGAATTCTGTTTTTCGCTATGAGCCTGTTCACAGCTCCTCAATCATACTGGGGGGCATTAGCCAACGTGGGTATGGGAATAAACTCCAGCCTCGCCCTGTTCAACCTGATCCCCATCGGTGTCTTCGACGGAGCAAAAATCATCAAGTGGAACAAGTACGCATGGGGTGCCACCGTAATAGCTGCTGGAATACTGTATTTAGTTGCATAATAGACAACAGTGTTACTTAATTACCAGAGACTAGATACTCTGCACCGTATGATCATAAGTCCTGGGCCGGCCTCCGTCGTTCTCGGTGAGGCCATTGCCAAAGAGCTTGGTCTTGAGCCTCAACTTTTAAGCCACCGTTTATTCCCAGACGGGGAGACGTACATTCGTTTCCCAGAGTCAGTCAAGGGCGAAGTTGTTGTGCTGGTCCAGACCACCGCGCCGAACCCGGACAGAAAGCTGATGCAGCTTCTTATCATGGCCAGGACCGCAAAAGACTTGGGCGCGTCCAGAATTATTGCAGTTATTCCATACCTTGCCTACGCGAGGCAGGACAAGCGGTTCCTTGATGGTGAGGCAATGAGCTTTGATATCATACTCGGCCTGCTTGAGTCGGCCGGGGTGAACGACACGGTCCTTATAGATGTCCACAACGAAACGGCCCTCAATAAGATCAGCGAAGAGCACGAGATGCGGATACACAACCTGACGGCGATCTTCTATCTAGCTGATTACCTGAAGGAGAATACATACAAGGGAGCGTATAGCCTATCCCCAGACCTGGGGAGGTCGGAGCTGGTGGAGAAGGTCAGCAAGGTCATGGGTGGAGGTTTCTCTTTCTTCATGAAGGTGCGCGACAGGTACACGGGCAAGACCACTATGAAGGTCAAGAACCTGGATCTAGAGGGGAGGGACGTGGTTATCTTCGATGATATAATCAGTAGCGGGGGTACCATGGCAAGGGCCATACAGGGACTAAAGGACCAGGGTGCAGGAAAGGTTGCAGCCGTTTGCACCCATGCTCTGCCTGTACCGGGGGCCAACGAGAAGCTCAAGAATGCTGGGGCAGACTTGATTGTGGCAACTGACAGCGTCGAGTCCATATACGAGACGGTTTCGGTGGCAAAGCTGGTCGCTAATTTCCTTAAGACCATCTAACCGATACCTATTTCTCCCACTACCGTTTACTGCATCTATCAAAATGATAAGTAGTAAAATCAGGTTGAAGGTGCAGTCAGTTCGCAGTGTCAAAGACCCTGAGAAGAGGGAGGCTTTCCAGATTGAGTTCGTCGAGGTTAGGAGCAAGCCGCCTATGGTTATGATGAGCAATCCGGAGGTGCCAAACGAGATCAACCAGATGGTGGTACAGGTAACAAAGAGCTTCCAGGGAATCATACCAGGAAGCGGGGATACCACATACGAGCAGAAGAAGCTGACGCTGATACTGACGGGAGAGGAACTGGAGAGCCTCAACATGAAGCCCTACCCAAATCAGATGTACGAGATGGTAATCAGCGACAATAATATGAGTTTTATCCAGGTATTAATTTAACTTTAAAAATCTCCATTCCTGTTTAATTCATGGAGTTTTATGCCAGGACCAATTGATATCCAGAGCAGCGAATGGATGGAGCTAGTGGAATCGGAGGAACGCCCAGTCATGGTTGAGTACTGGCACCACAAGTGCGTCGCGTGCAAACAGATGAAGCCCATCTACGAGGCGCAGCCGGAGTTATTCGGGAACGAGATAAAGTTCACTCGCATGAACCTGCTTGAGTCAAAAGAGAACAGGAAGTTCGCCATCAGGGGAGGCGTCAGGAGCACCCCAACGTTCATCCTCTACTGCCAAGGCAGACCCGTTGGTCAGATTATTGGTTCAAGGCGGCCGGATGATTTCACGGACGAGATACGGGCTCTGGTGGATAACGCTGAAAACTGCCTCATGGCAACACCTCTGGAAGAGGAGTAAAGTTGTACGACATAGCCATCATAGGAGGGGGACCGGCAGGGCTCACCGCTGCGATATACGCGGGAAGGTCAAAGAGGAAGCCAATCTTGTTCACAGGATCCAATATCGGGGGTCAGATATCCTTGACGTTCCAGGTCGAGAATTACCCCGGATTCCCTGAATCAATCACGGGTCCTGATCTGGTTGAAAAGATGACCGCTCAGGCAAAAAAGTTCGGGGCGGAGATAGATGAACGGACCGTGACGGGGGTGGACCTTTCATCGCACCCGTACAGGTTGATGATTGGTGAAGAGGTCATCGTGGCTAAGAGCGTCATCATCGCCACGGGCTCCAACAACCGACTCCTAGGACTTGAGTCCGAGGAGCGTTTCATGGGCAGAGGGGTCTTCGTGTGCGCTACATGTGATGCCGTCATCTACGAGGACCTCAAGGTTGTTGCAGTAGGCGGTGGGGATTCTGCGGTACAGGAAGCCCTTGATATTACCAAGTACGCCAGGGAGGTGGAGATAGTCCACAGGGGAAAGGAGTTCACCGCCAGCAACTACCTGAAGAAAGAGGCGTTGAAGAACGAGAGGATCAAGATAAGATTCAATGCCGTAGTGGAGGAGATCCTGGGCGAAGACTACGTCAGCGGCGTCAGGATAAGGGACACGTTGACTGGTGAGGAGACGGTTATTGAAACCGATGGTGTGCTGATTGCCATCGGCTGGACACCTAACTCCGAGCTGTTCAAAGGTCAGCTTGAGCTGATGGACAACGGAGGCATCGTTGCCGACGACGTGAGGACATCTAAACAGGGTGTCTTCGTTGCGGGTGACATCAACGATGACAAGTACAGGCAACTGGTAACGGCTTGTGGCAGCGGGTGCAGGGCGGCCATCGAGGTCGACAGGTTTCTCGCGAGAGGTTAACGATAAGTAGCCGTTGAGCCAATCAAGTTCTATGACTGACCTGGATTACCGATCAATTCACAAAGAGTCTACCGTCGTAGATACCCACTGTGACACGTTAAAGTGCCTGTTCAGCGAGTTCACAAAGCCACGTGACAGTATGTGGGACTACCGGGAGGGAATGGATGCGAGATCAGAGCTTGGCCATCTTGATATCCCGCGTATGATTGAGGGCGGTGTCTCGTGCCAGGTGTTCGCCGTCAGCAGCGAGAGAAGCAGGACCCGTCCGTTCCCTCTCAGGACTGCCATGATGATGATTGAGAGGTTCTACAGGGAGTGCGAGTCAATCCCACAACTAGAACCAGTGACATCCTATAGGAGCATCATCGACGCGAAAAAACGTGGAAAAGTATCGGGTATGCTGAGCATCGAGGGTGCTGACGTCATAGAGGGGCGTATCGAGATGCTTGGTGTATTCCACCGCCTCGGCGTCAGGATGGTTGGTTTAGTCCATAGCCTTCGCAATCAGCTTGCAGACGGCGTCACGGACAGGAGGACCGGAGGGGGTCTGAGCGAGCTTGGGGTCCAGGCTGTTGAGGAGCTGGACAGACTGGGGATGATCATTGACATCAGTCACCTGAACGACGAAGGATTCTGGGACGTATTTGAGCACACAAAGAACCCAGTGATAGCGAGTCACAGCAACTCCAGGGCCGTCTGCGACCACCCAAGGAACATGACCGACGAGATGATCCGGGCTATGGCTGGGAAAGGCGGCGTCATGGGCATGAACT
>JABIBQ010000017.1 GCA_018652685.1 Candidatus Bathyarchaeota archaeon | reverse complement strand
CCACATCTCGGCGAACTCGGGCACTAGGATATCGGTTCCTCCGCCACTCAAGCCCGTCACGCAGATGCTCCCCCGTTTACCATATTCCCTCATGAAGCCAAGCTCGTTCTTACCTATCTTGGAGATAGCGACAGCCACCTTCGAGGCGTCAACCACCGCGTTGATTCCACCCTCGAACACGGCGTGAACCGCCTTACCGAAGAACTGAAGGTGGAAGACATGTCTCCCCAGTTGTCCGATTGTTATTGTGCCCATCTCGGACTGCTCGGGTACGATGCAGTAGTCGACACCCTCCAGGACGTCACTATTAATCAGCGCATGCGCCCCCCGGCTCCAGTTCTCCTCGTCCGTTGTAGCCGTGACCAAGATGCTACCTTCCAGCTCCACACCCGACTTTACTATTGCGTCCACCGCGGCAAGTATACAGGCGGCTCCTCCCTTCATGTCGTGGGCGCCAAGGCCGTGGATGCGCCTGTTCTTGATAACAGGAACAAAGGGCTCGGTCTCCCAGCCATCGAAAGCGTTGAACGTGTCTACGTGAAAGTTCAGCATAACCGTGGGGCCATCCTTCGGACCCCTGAGCCAGCCCACCAGTGTGTCACCCGCCTCTTCAACGGGAAGCCTCACCACGTCGGAGAGGCTGATGTACTTGAAGTAGCTCTCTAACCAGTCCACTAGCTCGTGCTCTTCCCCTGAAACCGACGGAGTGGATATCAGTTTCTTTGCCAGCTCAACTATCTTATCTGTCTCGACGAGGGAAACGGGGTCCATAATGAAAAACTTACCTCCCTGTCCGCCCTTAAGTCCATCGACGGGGAAACCCTAAGAGGAGCCGAACGTAAAAACATGGCATGAGGCTCAAGGAGAGGCTCAGCTACGAGGCTGAAGCCCAGTGGGACAAGGAGACGGGCGGCGAGGTAACCTCAAACGGGTTCAAGGTAGGTTTCGACACCCCCAGTGAGTACGGCGGGAATGAGAGACACCCTTGCCCGGACCAGTTATTCCTTGCCAGCATCACCGGCTGCCTCATGAACACGTTCCTCTATTACAGGAGTCACCTTGGAGCCGAGACCGAGGACATCAAGATCACCGCAGAGGCCGAGATCGAGTTAGTGAACCCCATTGGATACAGGATCAAGGGGATCGACGCCCACATCCAGGTCTGGAGCAGCGAGGAGGAAGCAGATCTCAACAGGACCTGCGCCGAGCGGGCAAGGGACTACTGCCACCTCACCAAGAGCATCGATGATGCTATTCCATTAAAGGTACAGGTCACAGTGCATAGAAATCAGTAAGAGATCGTTGCCCAGTTAATCCTGAATTGGTAGCTTAAAGGATAACGTGGAGCCCTTGACCAGTTCAACGCTTGTAATTGGAATCTTGAAAAACTTGTTAACGGTCATTATTGATTCTTGGGCGATTTGGTCAATGGATTCAAGCTTGTTAATTGATAATGCGATATTGTGCGTGTGCGAGGTCTGTTCATTTTAATACAAGAATCCGGTATGCTATGTATTCGATCTTTAATGGGGAAATGTTTGATGGAAAATGTGCGAGTGATACAGAATGCCTGTCAGGTATGCTACTGCGACTGTGGCATGCTAGTATACGAAAAGGATGGCAAGATAATCAAGGTCGAGGGCGACCCTGATAACATTCACAACAGGGGGGTACTCTGCGCCCAAGGAAGAGCGGCGAGGCAGGTGGTCTACGCCCCAGATAGGATCAGGTCACCCCTCAAGAAGGTCGTTAAGGATGGCGTGACCACTTGGGAGGAGGTAACTTGGGACGAGGCCCTCGATACCATTGCATATAAGCTAAAATCCATCAAGGAAGAGCACGGCCCCGAGTCCTTCGTTGTGACCAAGGGACCGATGAGACCGCTACAGGAGGGCATTCTTGGTCGCCTAGCGTACAGCTACGGAACCCCTAATGTATCAGGAAACTGGGCCTACTGCGTTGGTTCCAAGGTTCTGGGCTACAAGTACACATTTGGACCTGCCTGGAGAGGAGACTCGTGGATGCCTTGGAGCGACTTCAGGAACAGCAAGGTCATCCTGCTGTTCGGGACAAATCCTGCGGTCAGCTTCATCCACAGGCACCCAAGGATCATGGGGGACATACTGGACGCCAAGAGGGACGGCGCCAAACTCATCGTTGTCGACCCAAGGTTCACGGAGACTGCGAGCAAGGCGGATATCTTTGTTCCCATAAAACCGGGAACAGACGCTGCACTTGTCTTGGCCATGATCAACACCATCATCTCAGAGAACCTCCACGATAAGGAGTACATCGAGAAACACACCGTCGGGTTTGATGAACTCAAGGAGCACGTCAAGAAATACACTCCAGAATTCGTAGAGGAAATAACGGGAATAGCCAAAGAGACCATCATAGAGATCGCACGTCTCTTCGGTTCAACAAAACCCGCCTCGCTCGATAGACGGGAGGGCGTAATACATCATACAAATTCGATGCACACGAACCGAGCCATGGCTATCCTATTAGCAATCACTGGCAACGCGGACGTAAAGGGAGGACTAATGTTCAATCCGTCTGTGAACCTTGCATCAATCAACAAGAAGGAAAGGCTCGGCGACGTCAAGGCAATTTGGAGCGAGGATTACCCGCTCACAATCGACGGAACGGGATTGGTGGCGGACACAATTCTTACGGAAAAACCCTACCCGGTCAAGGCTATGATGGTTGTAGGCGCAAACCCGGTCCAGCAGTACCCCAACACGAACAAGGTGATAAAAGCCCTTGAAAAGCTGGACATGCTTGTAGTCATCGACCTGTTCATGACCGAGACCGCTAAGATGGCGGATCTGATACTTCCAGCGTCAACCTTCTTCGAAAAAGAGGAGATATGTCACAGCATTCATCTGGCATTAACCAAATTCCTGCAGGTCAGTAAGCGAGTGATCGAGCCCATGTACAACACCAAGCCAGAGTGGTGGATGTTTTGCATGTTGGCCCAGAGGATGGGGCTAGAAGGATTCGACTTCGAGTCAGAGGATGATATAATTGAGCTACTTCTTGAGCCAATGAAGCTCAAGAGGAGCGACCTACCTGAGAGCGGCGTCTACTCACAGCCCATCGAGGTCGGTAAACTCCTATGCGACGGATTCAACACAGCATCGAAAAAGATCGAGTTGTACAGCAAACCACTTGAGGAGATGGGATACGATCCCCTCCCAAGCTACGTGGAGCCCCTTGAGACTGCTATTAGCAGGCCAGATCTGGCGGAGGAGTACCCACTTACACTCATAACTGGGTCAAAGCTGGCGGTGTACCACCACTCTCAGCAGCGAAACGTGCCGTGGCTCAGGGAACATGCCCCAGACCCGCTGGTGGAGATTAACACCGAGACTGCGAAGAAGCTGGGAATAGAGGACGGTGACAAGGTCATCGTTAAGACAATACGAGGTGAGGCCGAATTCAAGTCATACTTGACCCTCGGTATCCACAAGGATGTCGTCTCTATAACCCATGGCTGGGGCGGTAAGGCCAACGTCAACTACCTAACGGACGACAAACAGGTGGACCCCGTATCTGTGGCACCTGGAGTTCGTACCCTATTATGCACGGTGGAGAGGATGGAGGAATGAAAATGAAATCATTCATGGTAGATCTGGATCGGTGCGTGGGGTGCTACGCCTGCATCATTGGCTGCAAGGACGAGAACAATCTTGACGCGGGAACCGACAGGATCGGCCTCAGGGTAATAGAGGGTAAGGAGCAACTCTACACTCATTATATACCCGAGTTTAACCTAGATTGTGAAGGGGACTCTCGCTGCACCACGTGCCCCCAATTACAGGCACAGGGAAGAAGGCCAGCATGCGCCGCTAACTGCCTTACAGACGCTATCATATTTGATGAATCCGAGAAGATAGAAGCGGCAGCGAAGGGGAGACGGGTTAAGGTTGTGGAGGGAAATACCTCTGTGACCTATGTATCGTCGATAGAAATCAGTGAGTTGAGCAAGTAACTCTCCTCATTTTCACCTGTCTGTGTCAGAGCAGAATTGCTACAGTATCATATATCGTCTAGAAGAATGATCAAACAATCTGATGGGCAAGAGGTCTGTTCGTGTTCCTCTCATTGTATGGGTTAGTCCCGTCAGAATACTCTATATTTGTGGACTCTAAGAGGCTTATTCATCCAGGTCTCTCTTGATACATCTTTAATTCAGGTATTATCACTAGTTTTGATATGTACAAGATAAGGGCGACAGTTGTGGATATGCATGGGAAGTGTCATTATCATAAGCTTGGAGACTATGTTGAGGTTGAGAATGACCTTCTGACCATCCCGGAAGGAAAAAAGGCATGTACGTGGTCGTTATCGGCCATGCTCCCCTATTTGGCTGCAATTCAAAGAAAACACGACGAGGAAAAGGATTGGTTGTCCAACGCGGGTACCGTTCAGTGCTCCGATAAAGATGTAGGAGTTATCTGGAAAATAGAAAAAATAGCAGTTTAACGGCCCCGAATTCATGTTAATGATCTCTCTCGCAATATTATTTCAATTAAACATGAGTCTTTTTTTGATTTTATTTTGAGAACACTAAATACATGATGTTTTCCGGTAGAACAGCATATTAAACTCAAGTACTGGTTTCTGGAAAACGCGTTTATGATTTATCGATGTCTAAACGCATTTATAACGAGTAGTTGAAGGTTATCTGGTATGTCAGTGGCGAAATATCTATGGGTTGCCATAGTCAAGTACCTGCGAACCCTCATCAAGATATTTTCGAACAGCGATGAATGGTCTGAGATCACTGTTGATGAGCTATTTGACCGCGTGAACTCCGACCAGCCACCGTTACTACTTGATGTCCGGTTTGCCGAAGAATTCAATGACGGCTATGGTCACATACAGGGTGCCAGGTCAATCCCCATCTTGGAGCTAAAAACTAAGCTAGAGGAGCTTGATTCATTCAAAGATGAGGAGATAGTGACAATGTGTCCCGGGGGTGGAATGTCCTTGGTTGCTGTAGATATCCTGACAGAGGCCGGTTTCAAGGATACCAAGAGCCTTCACGGGGGAACGGATCTGTGGAATAAAAGCGGGTACCCCACAATCAAATCGTAGAATTCAGTCATGTGTTTTCAGATGTTTATACGATTTATCGAGGTCTAAACGCATTTATAACGAGTGGTTGAAGGGTATTTGTTATGTCGGAAGCGAGTGATATCTTTGAGATATTTAAAAAGTACTGGAAAATCCTCTTAAAATGGATATTTCGCTTACATGATTACCCTGAGATCACCGTTGATGAGCTATTTGACCGCGTAAACTCCGACCAACCACTGTTATTGATTGATATTCGGGATAGTTCGGACTACAAAGGGACTGGGTACTCAAAATACGGACATATCCCGAACGCCAGGTCGATTCCTATCTTGGAACTAGAATCAAAGATAGAGGAGCTTGACTCGTTTAAGGAAACGGAAATAGTTACAATGTGTCCCGGAGGTGGGTTATCTCTCGCGGCTGTTGATATATTGAGAGAGGCAGGATTTAAGGACGCCAAGAGCCTGAAAGGTGGCACGGATAAGTGGCATAAAAGGGGTTACCCCACGACCGCCTCCCAGTGAGTACTATTTTATCCTCTTTACCAAGAACCGGAAATCATTGGGGCCGCGTTCTTCAAAGGATATCAACTCCTGACCAGTAGCTTGCGCCCAAGTGGGGATGTCCTTTTTGCTACCTGGATCAGTAGTCAGTATCTCCAGAACCTGATTGATGCTCATTTTTTTGATCGTCTGCATTGATTTCACGATGGGCATAGGGCAGGCTAGGCCCCGTGCATTCAGTTTTTTATGTATTTTTGTCATTTAATCAAACCTCCCTGTTTTAATCCTACTTTTGTGTCTTCAATTATTATCATCGTCTATTCATCCTGCGTTGATACAGTTTTCTTCAGGCTCTGGGCAAACTCTTCCACATGTCTTAGGTCTTTCGTATTTGGCCTACCTCGGTTCATTCCCCCAATATATTTCAGAAAACTATTCGTGTTAAAGCCCACACAATTAAACTCGTCAACTACCTCGTATCCCTTTGATAGCAGTTTTTCCCTAAGTACCGAATGAGGATCATCAATGGATTTTTCACCGGCAAATTTTCTTGAAACTCCACTTGTTGAATAGATGAATGCTTTTCTGTTATTGACTTCGGGCAAATTATCGGCAAGGTCAAGCAGAAGTTTATGGTGTTTTTGATCGTATATCCCTGAGCCAAAGCCAACCAGGTCGTACTCCAATAGTTCTTCAGGGGTTATTTGTTGTGGTGATTTTATCTCGGCATCAAGAACCTTGGATAAGGTGTTTGCTACCTTCCCCGAACTGTTGTGATGTATCGAAATCAAAACTAACAGAGATTTCATTGTTACCCCACGCGTATCTTCTGATTTTCTAATAATGGGTGAAAGTGTTTTTTCATGTTTGACATCATCCTTGTACACTTTTAATCTTCGACCCACCAGACCCATTTCCGGTTCTCTGTGCGTTTTCCCTTGATAGTACCATTTATTCTCATCAAGTTCAGTGCGATGGCTGAGGATGCGAGACAGAATGATACTACTTTCTTTACCTCAGCTTGGAGCTGCCTTGTAGTCAAGGGTTCGTCAGCATCCCTTAGGATCGAAATGATGAGTTCTGGTCCAACTAATTCTGGTTCACTCATATTGCTCAGCTCGGAATACTATACCTCTGTGGAATGATATTCATTTCATTTTCTCCTGAAGGGAATGCTTGAGAGGTTTGACCCTCTCTCACTTTTTTCCTCGCTCGATTAATATCGAAGATCGAGTAGGAGAACACTCCGCTCACGTACATCGTGATACCCGTTCCGAGGAATAGCATCCACCCTAGCAGCGAAGTCCGGGCCCCTCCGAGGTACCCCCCTATGAGCTTGGACTACCTCATGAACTGGCTCATAGTCCTCGTGCGCGCCCACTGTTACCATCCCACAACCTAAATCAAACCAGATCCAAAGTACCAGCGATGAACAAAGCAGGCATCCTTGTAGTGGGTAACGAGATACTAGATGGCATCACTCTGGACACAAACACCCAGTGGTTGATCAACAAGCTCAAGCCCATGAACTACACAATCTCAGAGACCATAACGGTCAGGGATGACACCACAGAGATTGCCAAGGCCATCAACAGGATGATGGACGACGACATCGGCCTCATAATAACTACTGGCGGACTTGGCCCCACGTACGACGACCTGACCCTCAAGGGCGTCGCCGAAGCATTTGGATTGCCCATGACGATCAACCCGGTCGCACTCTCCATAGTTACACGCCAGTACAAGGCGTTCCACGAATCGGGAGTGGTTGACAGCCCTGAGATAACCGATGCCCGCAGAAAGATGGCAGTGTTCCCAGTGGGCGCGAAGCCCCTTGACAACAAGGCAGGGGGAGCGCCGGGAGTGATGCTTAGATGGGAGGGGGCAATTATTGTGAGTCTGCCGGGAGTGCCAAGCGAACTCAAGTGGATATTCGACAACCCCCTCAAGCCAATACTCGCAGATAGAGTGGAGGGGTGTTACACGGAGAAGATCATCAACCTCAGCGCAAGGGACGAGTCCATGCTGGCCCCCCTCATTGACGAGGCAAACAAGCTTGAGCCCGATGTATACATCAAGTCAATGGTGAAATCCATGGTCAACAACGATAAGGGCTACGTCATAAGACTCTGGATCAGCTGCCACGGCGAAGAGATGGAGGAAATACAGGTCAAGGTGGACAAGGTATCTGATTTCCTAGTTGATCTGGCCGAAAAGACACTCACGTGAACCACCCAACCACCTATATTTCGGTGAAGCATCGTAGACTGTGAGCTGCCACCAGTGAAAACCACCGAACTCGACATCCCCCCGCAGGTAAAGAAGATCATCATTGACAGGGGCATCGAGGAGCTGTACCCACCCCAGGCAGACGCGATAAACACCGGGGTCCTGGACGGAAAGAACCTGGTACTGGCAAGCCCCACGGCAAGCGGCAAGACGCTGATAGCAGAACTATGTGCTCTCAAACACATCCTGGAAAACGACGGCAAGGTACTATACCTCACTCCTCTCAGGGCCTTGACATGGGAAAAATTCGAGGAGTTCCAGGCATATAGTAGCCTCACGAAACTCGACGGCAAGAAGATCAGGGTAGGCGTCAGTTCCGGGGACATGGACAACAGCAGCCCATGGCTTCAAGCATATGACATCGTCATCTGTACCAACGAGAAATGCGACAGTCTCCTCAGACATAGGAGCCCTTGGATGAACGGTATCAGTCTGGTAATCGCCGACGAGGTCCACCTAATAGGTAGCGACAGAGGGCCCACACTGGAGGTAAGCTTAGCCAGGCTAAGGCAGATGACGCCCGACATACAGATACTCGCCCTCAGTGCAACCATCAGCAATGCGTACGAGATCGCGGAGTGGTTGAAAGCTGAGAGCGTGACCACCGACTGGAGGCCCGTCACCCTCAGAGAGGGGGTCAGCCAGGGCAACCATATCATGTTCAAGGACGGCGATGTCAAAGGCACCCAGAGGTTCCACAAACAGGACCCCATAAACCTCTCACTGAACGCGCTTGAGGAGGGCGGACAGGTGCTCATCTTCGTTGAGAGCAGGAGACGGGCACAGAGCACCGCGAAGCAGGCATCGCTGGCTCTGAAAAAGAGACTCTCCAAGAGGGAGCAGACTGAGCTACACGGGATAGGCGCTCAGATAGGGTCCCACGGGGAGAAAACACGGCTGACCGATGACCTGGCGGAGATAATTACGGGAGGAGCAGCGTTCCACCACGCTGGGCTCAACAGGCAGCACAGGAAGATCATCGAGGATGCGTTCAAGAACGGATTTATTAAGATCCTTTCAGCAACACCAACTCTCGCAGCGGGTGTCAACCTACCCGCAAGAACCGTGGTCATCGGTAACTACAAGCGGTTCAAGCCGGGATACGGGATGCAGCCCATCAGAGTGATGGAGTACAAGCAGATGAGCGGCAGGGCAGGGAGGCCACAGTATGACACTGAGGGAACCGCTCTTCTGATAGCAAAAAGCGAAGACGAGCAGGAGTTCCTCATGGAGGATTACATTCTCGGTAAGCCTGAGAGGATTGACAGCAGGCTGGCCCAAGAATCGGCGCTCAGAGGACACACACTGGCAGCCATCGCATCGGATTACGCTCACTCGGAACAGGGGTTACTGGATTTTTTCGGCAGCACTTTTTACGGGTACAACTACCCGACCGCAGGCATAAGGCTCATCCTCGGCAGCCTCCTCAGGTACCTCCAGCGGGAGAAAATGATTCTTTTTGAGGGAGATAGGATCAAGGCTACTGATTTCGGGCGCAGGGTAAGCGAGCTTTATATTGACCCATTGACGGCGGTTGTGCTCAGGGACGGACTGAAGCGCGGTGCACTCGATATAACCGAGTTCACATGGCTACACCTCATCTGCCACACACCCGACATGAGACCCATCCTGAGACCAAGGCGGAAAGAGATTGACCTCGTGGAGAATTATTTGGAAGATCACAGGGATGAGATTTCCGTCCATATGTCCGATGGCTATGATTACATTGACATGGAAAACTTCCTTGGGGAAGTAAAGACGGCCATGGTCATCGAGGCATGGATCAATGAGGTCTCTGAGAGCGACCTGCTGGAGAGATACAACGTCCAGCCGGGAGACCGTTACAGCGCCGTGACCAACGGTGAGTGGCTCCTCTATGCAACCCAGGAAATAGCCAAGATACTGGGGCTGAACGAGTTCAGGAGGGAGATATCCCAGCTCAGGACGAGGGTGAAGCATGGTGTTTCGAAGAAGCTGTTGCCACTTGTCAGGCTCAAGGGGATAGGCAGGGTCAGGGCGCAGGTACTATTCAACTCTGGGTTTACGACCCAGGCCAAGTTGAAACGCGCAAACCTGAGGCAGCTCACAGCGCTACCTCTCATCGGGCCCAAGTTGTCAAAGTCCATCAAGGAGCAGGTGGGAGGCCTCGTTGACGAGGTGGAGTGGAAGCGACTTGACAATGTTGTAGCTGCGCAGAGCAGTCTCTCGTCCTTCGTGGAAGAAGAGTATGAGGAAAAGCAGGACGACAAACAATAAGTATTTTTATTAAACATTGATAGTTACAATTAAGCTTGTTAGTTGAGAGCGCGCGTAGCCGAGGATTACGCGTCCTATCCTAAACCCTAAAGCAGGGAACGCCGCCTTCACCCGTATGGGGTACATCGCTGGCGTTGTAGACAAAAGAGGGGAGGACGCATCAGAGAGGATTCTACAGTTGCTCCAGGCCGCCAGCAAAGCCGAGGCGTATTCCTTTGGGATAGCTGACGGGAACAACGCGGAGAGCTTCCGCGTGGCCCCCGAGTTCACCTCGCTGTCGGGGCCGGTATTAATCGGGTCAAAGAACATCCACGCGGACGAATACCCGAGTCAGCCGTTGAACCAGGGCAACCAAAGTCTTGTTTTCAATGGAATTCTATATGATACACTGGAACCTGACACTCTAGTAGCCGCAAACATCTTAGAAGAGTCCATGCTGGATGGGGTCAGGAACCTGATAAATGAAAGAAAAGGGGCATACGCCGTCGCCGTTGTCGAAGAAGACCGGATAATCTGCGGCCTTGATCACATTGGAACCATACCCCTCTATTATGGCGAGAACTCGGAGACCAAGGCAGTGGCCTCCAACAGGAGGATGCTCGCAAGCATCGGGATAGAAGGAAATCCAGTTCAACCCGGAACCCTATTGCGATTTTCTGAGAAAACAACAGACCAACATTTAATCAGGTCATTACGAAAGCCGGATTCCATCAACGTGCCCGAAAAAGAAATTCTAGAACAGCTTGACCTCCTGTTCACGGAAGCATCGGAGAACCTAGCATCAAAGCTGAGGCGTGGGACCGTTGCTTTCTCAGGGGGGGTTGACAGCACACTCATAGCAAGCTACCTGAGTGAGGCCGGGGCGCAGCTGGAACTGATAACGACGGGACTGGAGAACAGGCCAGAGCTGGAAATAGCGAGTGCTGCAGCGGATCACCTGGGTCTTCCCATTCACACCGAGGTTTTCACGGTTGAAGATGTCGAGGACCAGCTGGATGACATCATTTACAGCGTCGAGGAGCCTCACCCTGTGAAGATCGGGGTAGCCTACCCGTTCCACTGGACCTCCATGAAGGCGTTTTCCCTAGGATATGATACCGTTTTCTCTGGAAATGGGGCGGACGAGGTGTTCGGGGGTTACAAGAGGCACCAGTTAGCGCACGCGGTAGGAGAGGACGCGGAATCGATGATGTACAAGAACACCTCTGATAGCTGGATCAACAACTTCCACAGAGATACAAAGACCTGCCTGGATCAGGGGACAAGATTGATCCTACCCTTCACGCACCCGGATATAATAGAATACGGTCTAGGCATCCCAGTTCAGCTCAAACTCACGGGAGCCGAAGACGGACTGAGAAAGATAATATTGAGAAAGCTGGCAAAGAGAAAGGGAATACCGGACAGGTTCTCGGACAGACCAAAGAAGGCTGCCCAGTACAGCACAGGTGTCAATAAAGCACTGAGAAAGATAGCGAAAAGAAAAAGAATGAACGTAAGGGAGCTAATCCTCTCACGGTTCAAGAACTAGCAGAGGGCGATCTTTCCCTGTGCAAGGTCGTCACAGAACTCGGCCAAATGGTCGAACTCCTTGGCGATAACCTCGTCAATCTGCTTGTTGACTGACTCCAGTTCCACGCCCTCCGCGGGGACAATCTGGGCAGAGACGACGCTCGGCTCGTTGATTGGCTTACCGATCTGGCTAAGAATCCACACGTATACCTCCCTAACCCCGGAAACGTCTTCCACGATCCTGTTGGAGATCCTGTAGCTTAGTGCGTTGTAGATCTTGCCCACGTGGCTCACTGGGTTCTTTCCAGCCGCTGCCTCGGCGCTCATCGGCCTGTTCAGTGGGATAACCCCTGCGACGTTGTTACCCCTGCCAACCTGACCCGAGTCACCGGCCTCTGCGCTGGTGCCGTTAATTGTTAGGTAGAGTCCATCGATCCCTCGGCCTTTAACGTCCAGGGCGTTGAGGTCGATATGTATCTTATCGAAACCGAACTTGTCGTCCACGAATCCGTGGATCGCGTCCTTGATCTCGCCCTGCTTCTTGAAGTAGTCGTCCTCGCTGTCGATGTAACGATCCACCATGGCCATTGCAACTGTGATGTCCAGATTGCCGCCCTTCCTGAGGCCCATGAGTTTGATATCCTCCCCTGACTCAGGGAAGCTGTCCTTGAAGCTCTTTGAGTTCAGGTGCCTCTCTAGATCCAAGATAACTGTCTCGGTTTTCGTGTAGGGAGCGTAGCCAACGGCCGCGCTTGTGTCATTCGACCCGAGGAACTTTCCCTTCCTATCAAAGATGTCTGCCAGCGCCATCGAGCCTGGCTTAATCTGGCTCTGGAAGACGACATGTTCCGCTGGGTCAACGAACCGGAGGTTTTCCTTCAACCAATTGGACGCGCTCTTGGCGGCGATCTCATCGACAGGAATCTCCTCGTCTCCCACCTTGAAGGTAGCCCTGTCGCCGAACACGAATCTCATCGGCTCAAGTATCTTTCCGCCTTTGAACGCGGGAGTGGCGATACCTGCCGCTAGTAGGCTCTTGTCCACGTTGTGATGAAGCACGACGCCGAACTTGTTTAGGTACTCCTTCGATAGATCGACGGATATCTGGTTCATCACCGCGTCACATATAGTGTCAGGGTGGCCTAACCCCTTCCTCTCAACGATCTCTAGGGGTTGATCCTCAAGGGCGATGCGCCCAAGCATGTTTACATGTACGTTATCCATGAGTTAATCACTTGATGTTGGGCAGTTGTGTTTTACCAAGATATAAACAGTGCTTAAAAAACAGATAAATTATTCTCTAAGGAATATACTACGATCAAGTAATTGTGTATAAAATAAAAGAAGGTCATTTATGAGGAATAAACAGGAAACAATAAAAAAGGAACCATATCATAGATACACAGTGAATCAACTTGGATGATAAATCCCTCGGATATTCAATCATGATCATAACGCTGGCAGTCATGGCAGTGTACTTCGTATGGCTATTCCCAGGACTGTTCGGCACAATGTTCGCGTGGCTCGTTCAGTACAGCGAGTGGGCCATCAGGCTGCCCGTCATAGCCGCGGTGTACATGATCCTTTTCATAGTCCTATGGATAGGATACACAATGGCCACGACCCCTCCGCCAGTTCCACTCGATACCCCTCTTGACCTCGACAGCGAATTCAACTTTGAAGAAGATGACGAGAAAACAGAGGAAGAGAACTAAACCTTTTTTATATTATTAACCAGAAAACTAGCTGGTTTATTAAACAAATCAATATTCAATATATTTATTGATGGATTTTACATGTTATTGTTAATACCATCATGTGTTGAGAGTAGTAAACGCGAAATACAGATAATTTGAGGCCCCAATATTGTATTATTTATTTAATAATGGTCAACAAAACCCAAACACCACAACACTCTGCTAATGAAATGGGGGAGTACTAGTGGGCACGATCAATGAAATAGATCATCCATTGCTATGGATAGTGCCATTTGCGGGTTTCATACTCGCGGGGATAATAGCCCTCGTGAACACGTTTCTAAAATTCATGCCAACAGGCGCGAACTATTATATTATGCTCGTATCCTGCGCGTTACTTGGCGCAGCGGTATCAGGATTCATAACTGAACTTATCAAGGGACGGGGCCAGTACGTCTACATCAGCATGGGTGCTGCATCCATTATAGGCGCGATCTCTTTCCTGGCCGGGTATGGGTTCTTCAAATCGAACCTGATAATTGGAACAACAGGGGCAACGGTCCCCATTTTCAGTGAGCTAATATCCAACGTAACACTCACCCTTCTACCAGGCGTGTTTACGGGGGCACTCGTTGGAGGCGGTATAGGTATAATCCCGGAGGAGACCACGGTTGACCCAATTGAACCAATTGTGGATACGGTGGTTGTGTCTCCCGATAAGAGGGCAGGATACGAAAAAGTCTGTAGGAGATGCAACCAGCTCATGCCTTTTGACTCGTTGTTCTGCAGCCAGTGCGGGGGCACACTGAAGAAACGGAGGACAACCCAGATAAAGTACTGCAGGTTCTGCGGGAACAAGCTCTACTTCCTGGGGGAGCACTGCCCTGACTGCGGGAAAGTGATAAACATCATCTCAAGGCCCAAGGTGTTCGTGTCAGATCAGTAGATTCGGACGTCTATTCTAACCTTGGAGACTCTTGGACTGTACTTTGCCACCCTTACACCCCCTAGGAACTCGGTTTTCCTCCCGTACTTTGCGGCGGCCTCGTCTACTAACGTGTAAGCCTCGGAGTAGGAATCTAAGTCAGAGGCCCAGTGATAATGATGTAGTATACCGCCAGGTTTGACGGTTGGCACAATTACATCCAGGAAAAGATAGGCGCCTTTAGGGAGAGGGGTCAATACCCTGTCAAACTGCTTGCCCAAGGACGGCGCTACCTCCCTGACGTCACCAAGTATAGCAGAGACGCGCCCCTCCAGCTTGTTCAGACGGATATTCTCCAGACAGTACCTGTGTGCATCCGGGTTTAACTCAATGGAGAGGGCCGTTACATCGGGCCTCTTTTTTGAGATACAGATAGGGAAGGGCCCTATTCCACCAAATAGGACCAGCACATCCTCAGGGCCAGTTATCTGGCTGATGATCCGCTCCCTCTCGGTGCTTTCCCTGACAGAGAAGTAGGTAACACGCGGGTCAAGCTTGAACCTGCACCCTGACTCCTTGTGGATAATCTCGGTGTCTTCATCGCCCACCAATAGTTTCATGTCCCTGAGCCGGAACTCTCCATGCCTCTCGGATTTTTTCCCAAGAACACTCTTCACGTTGTGGTGTACTTTACAGATCGCCTCACCTATCTGGGTCTCGTACTCCTCTAACTCGTCTGGAATCTCAATAATTGCCACGGCATCGCCTTTTGCCCCGAGTATATCGAAGCTCGAAGGGACAAGTTGCAGTAGTTCATCAGGGATAATGCCCGAAAGATTGTATTTTATTGTTTTTTTCAAAAATGCTCAACCAAGGGATTAAAAAATGGATCTTTCACCGGTCTTTTTTGCGAGTTTTCCTCTCACAGATATCTCGTCCTGGAACATATCTTCGGGGCGTGACCGGTCACTGGTTTTACGCTTGACCGTTAGACCGCATACTCCGCTCTCTAGTAGCTGACGTTTGTGGCACATAGCATAGGTACATCCCTTCGGGTTGCACTGATCGTTTGTCTCGTTGCACCATGCAGTTTTTCCTCGGAAGGAAAGGGATCTTTTATTGCATTTAAAGGTCCGACATCTTGGGTAACATAATTCATTGGATTTCAATAGTCCAACACCAAAAGATTCTTTCTAAAAATACAAAACCAATTGGAGAAATTTAAAGTTTTTTCAGCAATAGAGTTCTTGATTTAATAATATTCTGAGTTTTGTGTTCAGGATCAAATTATTTGAATCAATAGTTTTTGCTCAGGATTTGAGTTCATCCGAAACAAAGGAATCCAGAAACTTGTTTAAACATTACATAAAAACAGAGCAACAATGGAGGCGGGATTGCACTCGGAGTTTTCAACATAACTTATTTGATTCTATAAATGACTTTAATATCCCCGTTAAATACATCTCAAAAAAACTTCATTTGTTTATTGTGAAGCATCATACTACACAACTAAGGTGCATCATTGTATTGTGAATAGTATCATATACAGTCATTTGTGATCTTTTCGAAGGTGTGGTTTGAATTATCTGGGAGATTATTTAAATCATACAAGAGCCATTGATGAAACGATAGAAATGCCTCAGAAGACGGGAGTCCCAAAAAACATGCTTCTAGCAACGCGTGTTACCCCGAGGATCCGGGATATTGTTGTCCAGATGGCTCAGAGGGAGGGGCTCAATGTAAGCGAGTAGATGAGGAATCTCATCATTATGGAGTTGAAGCGAGCAGAGGCATTGCCAAACGTTCTTAGGGCACCAATCATTCGCATGGAGTTAGATAACGATGAGTGAAAGAATGTCCACAGGTAACGAGCAGCTAGACTCGCTCCTCGATGGAGGATTTCTCAGGAACAGCATGATCTTGTTGGCTGGGAAACCAGGAGCCGGAAAAACGATTCTTTCCTCAAGATTCATTTATCAAGGGGCTCTTGAGGATGAGCCTGGAGTCTACGCGTGTTTCGCTGAGACCAGGAAAAGACTCATTCAGGACATGAAAAAGTTCGGTATTGACTTTGAGCCGATGATCAGAAGGAGAATGATTGAAGTCCTTGACCTCAGTATCGGAAGTGAAACCGAGGTCCAGTCAGCATTGAACCAGATCTTTGAGGCCATAACCACTTTGAGGGCGAAACGACTCGTCGTTGATTCAGTAGCAGCAATGGCTATGGGTCTAGAGACTGAGTTCGAAAAGAGACATCTCATAAGACTATTGTATAGACTTATCCTCAAAACTGGTTGTACGACTATTGCAATCACAGACATTCCTTGGAATAGCGTGAAAATCGGTGAGAGTATTGAGGAATTCGTTGCTGATGGCATCATGCTCATGCAACACAATTATGAAGAGGCGTCGACCCTGAAAAGACGACTCAGGATCACAAAGATGCGTGGAACCAACCATTCGAGAAAGACGCACAAATACACGATTTCAGCTCGGGGTTTAAAATTCGAGATGTAAGTGGTAATGTACCACATTACGTGTATATCTCTAAATCATCGGGTTCTTGATCCTTGGAGTCTCGGTATTTGATGTATACATAAGCGGCTAATGCAACTGCAATTACTATAGCGAGTCCTATGAGCAGCGTGAATACCTTCACTTCGGTTCCAAGGATAGTCACCGTTAACTCTGTTTGCTCTATATCTTGGGTGATCCTGATGCTCTTCGATGCCTCGTTGGAATCATAACCAGTTTTTGATATCTC
This sequence comes from Candidatus Bathyarchaeota archaeon, assembly GCA_018652685.1. Lineage (GTDB taxonomy): Archaea > Thermoproteota > Bathyarchaeia > TCS64 > TCS64 > RBG-16-57-9. The sequence continues at coordinate 6,876 of JABIBQ010000017.1, read as the reverse complement.
CGCGCTTATCTTCAGTTGGTCGTATTTCTGAATGAGTTCTAGTGTGGCGATTCCATCTTCGTCCGTTGTTTGGTCCTCTGTAATAATCTCTCCACCGATAACACTCCATGCGATTTCTGCACCAGGAATGGCCTCCCCACTGCTAGTCACTTCTATCGTTGCGATAAACGTCTGATTAATTCGGATCGACAGGGGTGTGGTTAATGTTACATTAAGACCATAAGTAACGGTTTCGACCGTGGTCTTTGCGGATTCGACTCCTGGACTGAACGCTGAAAGAGATGTTGTTCCAGAAGACCCACCACTCTGGAATGAGACATGGGCGTAGCTACTACCAGGATTGATTGTAATGGAATCGGGCAAGATTCCAACGTTTGGGTCACTGCTTACTAGATATACCTCAAGGGATTCACTGGCCTCGACCGGCTTCCCTTCCTCGTCTAGGAGTTGAACAGTCACTATATCATACTCGGTACCATCGGCCAATAGCATACTAGGATGGGCTAGAATGTTAATAATCGTGGGAATCTGTCCGTCGACGGAAATTTCCTCATAATCTGGATAAAGTCCAGGACTTGAGGCGGAGATATAACTATCACCATTCTGGTTATGGGTTGTGATCTCAGCGGTTTCATGGAATTCCCCGGGTTGAATTGTAACTGAACTGATTATTGTGGCTAAATTTATGTTTGAACTGGAGAGGAAAACGGGTCTAGACGCAGGAGATCTCGCAGGGTCTCCATTTTCATCTTGAACCTGTATCGTTACAGCCTCGTGGGTTTCACCATCGGGGAGAAGTAGATCAGGCCCAAAGAAGATCGAGACTCGGGCGGGGGTTCCTGTGTAGTTTAATATGTTGACGATATCATTCCCTGGATTGAATCCGTCAGCTTGGGCTGAGATGAGTGCCTCACCTATTTCGTTACTGGTTGTTTGGAAGCTCGTTGTGGCATAATTTTCGCCTTGATATATGGTAATGTCCTCGGTTACTGTGCATACCGAGTGATTAGATGAAGTCAGTTTGATGTCGATGTTTTCAATAGCGGGATACGGTTCACCGTCTCTATTTACTATCTGAATAGTCACCATGCCTTCAATATCAGGTATAGCTGGCATTGTGTTGGGAGACACATATACAATCAATCTCGAATCAAAATTCGATTGGAAAATCTGGAGACGAGTATCTCCCGTTTGGAACCCTGGGCTACTTGCAGTAATAATTGTGACCCCAGAGTTATGTGATGACGTAAATTCTGCCTTTGTGAAGGACATCCCTTCAGGGATTATGACGAACTCTTCAACGTCTCCTACGTTCAAGTTACTGCTGGATATATGGATTCGGATATCCTGAGGGGCAAGAAACGCCTTGTCATCAGAGGTCTGAAGTTCAATAGTCAATAACTCATGGGTCCTTCCATCAGTGTTGATCCCGTGAGGAGTAGGAGTTACAACAATTTTCGGAGTTAAAGCCAACACATAATCCGTGCGATATGTTATTGATACAAAAATCATGAGAGCAATTATAAGAATCAGTTTTCTATTTGCATTATCCTCATATTTTTTCAATAGGGCCACCGGTTGGTGTTTTCTCTGCTAATATGTCCTTAAGTCTTTTGTTTTGTTCAAAGCTTCAGGGAGAGCGCTGACAAAGTCCTCGACCGAGTCAGTCTCAGAGAGCAGCTGAGTAAGGTAACGAATTTCCTCAGCATAGTCCTCGATTTTTTCATCGCTCTCCAATACCATACAAAGAATGCGATTATTCTTTTTTCCAAGGAGACCGAGCTTCGTTCCGTTGAACTGGAGTAGGATCTTTTCCTGATCCTCCCTGAGTTGATCGTACAGGTCATAAATAGACTCCAACTTGTTCCTGTCCAGACTTCTTGGGACCTTCCATTCGGTGGGGTATTTGTTGACACCAATTCGTCCCTGTCTTCTTTCTATGAGGAGTAATGGTAGTGCTCTTCGTGAGGGATGATCAAATCCATTGAGAACACTGATATTGTCATCCAGGTCAATTACATGAAACTCATTCAATGGGGTTGGAGGGAGTAAAACCTCATCCGGGTCTGGTACCGTAGATAATTGCCCAGATTCGGTGGCCTGAGATAGGAAACTTGGAGCCTCTCCATCAGCCTTCCTCTGGACTGCCAAGTGATTGACAAGATTTTTTCGCATACTGACATAGTCCATAGCGGATATCTTATCGTTGATGAACTGACTGTCCAGGGAATGCAACATTTCATAGGCTTTCTCAGCCATGGTTTCAGTGTCTGGTTCCGCGGATGGTATTTGGGTTACAGGCTGTTGAGGTCTTGGAATAGCAATGGGTGTAATTGGTTGTGGTTGAACAGGAGCCGTCGGCACGTACTGCATTGGTTGTGGTTGAACAGGAGCCGCTGGCACATATTGCATTGGTTGTGGTACTCCCACGGGAACCATTATAGTGGGCCCGAGCAGGTTTGCACCCGTCAGTGTCTGTATCTCTGCACTTGTCTTCCACGCATCAATACATAATGTGCAGACATCTAAGGGGATCTCGTTGACATCAATTGGGCATGCTTTGGACTGTATGAATGCACATTGCCTAGTACTCATCAGGTTTACCTCCTATTGTATCCATAATGTTCGGCCAGAACAGGAAGAGAACTAGTATCACGCCAATAGTAGCCATACCGGCGGGAGTGCGCATCCACAAGAAGTAGTTGCCCACGCCTGCGATCAAGGCGGTCTGACGGCCTACGACATCGCTGGATTTGACACGCCAAGGATCCACGCTAGGATTGTTGTCCCCTTGAGTTTTAAAGTTGACCTCGTTGCTGTCGTACTCGATTGATATCACTCGATGTGTGATCAGAGTCCCCCCTTTGAGGTACGTTGTGGGAGGCTTGAACGTTATTACGTCGCCTATCTTGATGTCATTAGCCGCTACGCCTTTCACATAGATCATGTCACCAATATGTAACAAGGGGACCATGCTGTCGCTCGTTACGACCATGAATGGAGTGAAATTATTGCTCACATAGGCTACGCCGACGTATGTCTCGACGATTAGCGCAACTAGGAGCAGTGTCTTGATTGTTTCAATCATCTGCTCGGAGCTGAGACCCAATCTTTGACTTATGGGAACTTCTTCGAGGAACTCGTCTTCGAATTCTTCGTATTCTTCTTGTTGCCCTCCGCCAAACAGGCTGAATCCTTGGTCCTCCTGTTGCTGCTGCGCTCCTTCACTTTTAATAGTTAGAACTCGTCCGTTGTTATCTCGCACCATTACTAGTTTCGGTGGTGTATTTGCCGCGGTAGCTTGTGCTGAAAAACTTGTGATCGAATCAACACCTAGGTAGAATAAACCGCCAACTATCGCACCATTCAGGCCAATAAAGGGGGCCATTTGTATGATTGGCATTGTTCCGCGAATGATCATCAGGGCCATAAAGCTGGCCACGGTAGTGGCGCTAGCTAGGCTTACCACGCTGAAGACCTTCGCAGAGTTCATATTAGGTTCTCCTTTTTTTTATTTAGGTTGGAAGCTACAAGGCTGAAGACTCTGCTTCAGTCATGGCGCTTGCGTCATCACTACCGGGTAATGTTTCCAAATACACGTTTACGTAAACTTTGGCAAGGCCTGTAGTAGCGTGATCAACTATATCAGTTCCCGTTATTTTCAAGTTAATGTAGTCAGAATCGTCTGCTAGTACATCGTTCAGTGAAACAACTAAAACCGTATCGCCTCCAACAGCTGCTGTGCTAAGGGCCCCAAAGGTTGTGCTTTTTCGAGCCCAAGTAATAGCGGTTACTCCAGTATTTAGGTCAATGTTACTTCCTGCTTCGTTTTCTAATATAATGTGGAAAAATGCATCCGCAGCACTTCCACTATTACTCAGGTCAATTTTAACATATACAGTGTTTTTTCCAATTGCTTTGAGACCTACAGCGTCTACTGTGACTTGCCCCGTAGTGCCAGTTAGTTCGTAAAGTCCCAGATCATCAGAGACTGCAGTTACGCTAAAGGCCATTGTGTTTACTATGCCAAATCCGGCTAGTAAGAGGAATATTAGTACATATTCTTTTTTCATTTTTCTTCAAACAACATACAGGTTCACAACGTAATAATCATTTATGAAGAACAATGAGTTAACTGACGTTAACGTATAGTTAACACAGGTATGTGAATCGAAAACACTCTCTTTTATTAACATGAATGTGTTAATTTCTAATGGAAAGTTTTTATGAATTTATACGGAGTCGATTTGGACAAATAAGTTTGTCAATAGCTCTGTGATATTATTATGACGAATAACGATTTTGATGATGTCTCCTTCCTCGATTACAGCTGCGGTGAGTATCGGAGACATAATATGAGAATCAACAACTGCGGTACTATTGGATCCTGAGCCGTTTCCTTCGATGTTTATCGAGATCTCGGTTTCTGTTGTTGCGTAAATGTATTCTTCGTTTACGTCATAGAAGGTTACTTCAATCTCGTACGTTCCTCCATCACCGCCAGTGGTGAATATCGTAGCCGTACAATAATTCCTGCCAGGAGCTCTATATTCCACGTCTGTGATTGTTATTTGATTTGGATCATACGTAATATGAAAACTTGATGGTAATTCCTCGGTGAGTTGTGTTTCCGGTATGGTCAAGGCTAGGACAAATTGAAGACTAAGGACGAAAAATATAGGAATCGCGATTACAACTAGGATATCGCGTCTTATTTTCATCGCTTTTACTCTACGTCCTCTATCAGTATTCTTACGCTCTCGTATTCTGCGGCGAATCCGTCGTTGACCCACTCGATGCGCATACTTTCGATCAAGCCCGATGTCGACATTGTCATGGTAGTTTCTAGGTCGAATCCGGGGTCTACTTGTTTCTGTTCCAGACCGTGTTGGCCTCCTCCTGTGGAGTACCATGTTATTGTCGCTGTCCGGCCTGTGCTTCCTATTGCGTCTATAGTGTCATCGTTTATATCGAGTGGAATTATTACGAATTTACATTTCACGATCTTGTCGTTAGGTGTAATATCGAAAGAAACACGTATTGTGTCTTGATCAATTACTGTAGTTTCGGGGTTGCTAAGCTCAATGGATGCACCGGTATAATCTAGTGTATATTGGGCTCCCCATGGCTCTTCAAGCTCAGTTTGCACATAGGTTAGGGCAAAGGTGGAAACAGTGCCTAATATGAGTAAAGCGATAATTATGACTATGTATGTTCGCCTCATACCGCCTGCTGCTCGACGGCGTCGTCGACGTGGCTCTTGCGTCATCGTAGTTAACCGAGATGTTTGAGGGTATCAGGATATATAGGGATAACCCTGATACGACTGTTTTACAGGTGATAACAGGTGTTTACGGATTAGATTGACTCGGTGAACAATCGTTTCAATTAACATGTTTATGTTAAGTAGCTATGGTGAGAGATTCAGTGTTTAAGGTACAAAAAAATCAACAGTAAATTGGAGGGTCTTGGTCTCGAAAAAATGAGTGAAAAAGTACCAGAATAGAGAATATCGTTTACAAAATTCAATAAATTGAAGCATTCTATCAAACAAAGATTATTATGGATATACACATATATCCAAAGACATGGGAAAAATGCTTCTCAGCCTTGAAAATGAAACGGAGAATAAGTTCAGGGAAATTACTGAAAGGATGTTCGGTAAGAAGAAAGGTGCTCTGAGCATTGCTGGGGAAATAGCAATTCGCGAGTGGATAGCTAGAAACGATACACAGATCAGGTTCTAGTTCGGAAAACACTAAAGTTATCCTCCGGCAGTACCAAATGCTTGCCATGGTACCCATCCCAGTTTCAATTAAGAGGATTATGCAGGCAACACCCACCATCAGAATTCTGACCTTAGACCTGAAGGATCAGGAATTCTCATACAAGGCTGGACAGTGGATTGATTGCTACGCTATCATTAATGGCGAACGGAAGCTCGTTGGGTACAGCCTGGCCAGTAGCCCCGCTTTAGTTGGCTCCGTTGAGGTAGCCGTGAAGGAGAGCGATAACCCTGTTACGGAGCATGTTCATAGCTCTGCAGAGGTAGGAGACACTCTGTATATTGATGGGGGGCAGGGGGACATCTTCTACGAGGAGGGAATGGGAGACAAGGTTGTTCTTATCGGCGCTGGTATCGGGGTGGCGCCTCTTATGGGTATGTTCCGGTACATCGATGACTCGACTGACGCGTCTGTAACCTTGATCCAGAGTGCCTCGACGGCGGATGAGATGGTTTACTACGAAGAGGCATCGGGGATAGCGGAGAGGAACTCCAGAGTAAGCTACCTTGCTACTATTACACGCGGGGAGTCTAGGGAGGGCTTTAAACGTGGCAGGATTTCCAAGGAAAAATTGATAGAAGCGGGAGTGGACGCGGGTTCACTTTTCTTCCTTTCAGGGCCGGGAGGGATGATCCCTGATATGGAGGATGTGTTGAGGGCCATGGGAGTCCCAAAGAAGAGAATTTTATACGAGGTATGGTGGTAGCCAACCCACGAGTCTGGTTTGTGGATTTTTAGTAGACTTTCTCTACTCTTTGGCTTTTATCCAAGTCGCTACATAAGGGGTTTTTACCGGTGTTTCCCTTTGTTCAATCGCCCATTTCCCTTTGATTCCTTGCTCCGCGAGGGTTAGTTCAAGGTGGCTCATGGCGATTCCCATGTCGAGGCGGTTTATTGATCCATATCCTTTTCTGGGCTCTACGTGAAGATGGAGCTTGTCGCCTTCAAGGTAAATTCGCCATGGCTGTCCATTTGATGCAGATGGCGCGAGACGCACCATCTCAAGTGCTGTGGCGTATTCCCTGGCTTCGTCCTTGGTCAGCACTGTAAGGTCTTCATTGAAGAAGAGCTCGCTCCAAGGCTTCCTGTT
>JABIBQ010000059.1 GCA_018652685.1 Candidatus Bathyarchaeota archaeon | reverse complement strand
CTTTACTGATGGCCTTTCGCCTAGAAAATGGATCAGGAACAGTTTTCATATCATATGAGCCATCACTGTTTTTCACCCACTTCTTCTTTTCATCTAGCACGTGGACATCCATCATGTACGGTTGTTCACCTGCTCCTGGCATCTGTGTTTCATATTTCTCGTTAAGAACAACAACGGTAGCTACCCACATTTCCACAGGTTTCTCGATATATTCCGCCTCTACTGAGATTACTTTGATGCCGCCTAGTTTGTTTGCGATAAACTTGATTCCGTTATAGCTGATCGCAGTCTGTCCCTGAACCTGGTAAGTGATTTCACTCAGAACCCTGCCCTCGTACTCTGCGATCATTTGCTGTTCGTCCCTGGCCTCCATCTCAAAAAAGTAACCACTGTTAGTGAGTGTCATTATTCTGGTTGCCTCCTTGATGGGTTGACCACTACACAGCCAGTAACGCATTGAGTTTCAAGGAACTCAAGTACCCGACGTTTGAGGACCTTAAGCTCTATTTCACTTAGATCTGAAAGTGTAATGAGGGTTACTCGTGTATCGTAAAAGTGTTGAGAGCAAACATTTCTTTGTGTGTTAACATCCGCATTTAGGTGTGGGCAGCCTTCATACTCGGGGTTCTTGTATTGTTGTATTGTTGAGCATTTGTTCGGGCAATTATTCACTTGTCTGCAGTTGATACAGCAAATGGACCCCATAACTTCGCAGTTGTGATCGATACACCGTAACAACGTCGTGTCATGTGAAGTGTGTTTTTGGCTCATGTTTGTTTTTTCTCCTCTGGTTCTGGAAGTTGAGCTCCAGCCGTGTAGCCAATTGTTAATCCGATGGAGAGGGCAATCTCTGTGGCCATTATTAACTGGGAATTGGGAGCATTTGGTGCTATCAGATATATGGTGATGAGACTCGCTATGGCTGCGATGAAGATAGTTTGGAAGAGTTTGGTCATAGACCCGTGTTTCCTTTCTTTGAGGTCAAGTGTTGGGAGTTTCATTTCTTGTTGTTCCTTGGGTCTTTGGTCCAGAGTAGTGTCATGGCTTCTCTATGCGTGTTTACCTTGATTCCGGTTTTTTTTGCAGTTAGCAAGGCGTCTACGGCGGTTAACCAGCCTAGGATACAACCTACAACGTAGATTCCGAGGAATGTCCATCCATTCATTGAGCTCGAACCTCTTCACAAAATGGGATAACTGGTTTTTTCGAGTTGCTGCAAGACGTGGCCGTTTGAAGAGGTTTTGATATCAAATGGGTTAATGGATCCGTTTCTAGATTTGTGGCGATTTTCTTCAATATCTCAAAGGTTGACTCGTTTTCCTCTAATAGTTTCATGATATCTTCTTTGGTATTGTCGGGATAGTCTGGTCGTCCTCCGTGTGGCTGATAATGGGTGATACGATAGTAGGCGCGTAGAGCAGGGACCACGTTAAACGGCACATTTGCTCCGCTTATGTACAGCTTTAAACAGAGGTGAAGCCCAGCCGAAACTGCAGGGATCTCAGAACGATTAATACGATGTCGTCGTTCATTCAAAACAAAACCTCCAAGTCTACACTTTTTTTAACCCAGAGGAGGATGTTTGTATGGAGTAAACCAAGGCATAGGGGCGTGTTAACCATCTTCACCGTGGTTTACTCCATTTCCCTGCCTTCGCAAGTTTTTTCCGGGTTCTTTGTTTCCTGAATCAGTTTCCAGAACGTCCTTTCCCAGGGAGCCATATGATCCAAAATAGTATCCTGGTCTACGGTTGGTACTTGAACAGGTTTTTCAGTTTTCATCAAAGTGGGCCCTCGTTTCTGTTTCGTAGTTTTTCAGAAGTTTCCTCTGTGGCTGCGGCCCGCTGTTTTTGAAATACCTCAATTCCTTCTTTTATGAGTACTCTGATCATCCCTGATTTGCTCCGTGATTCTTTTACAGCCATTGTTACCACTTGGTTCATGATAGATTCGGGTAACGAGATTGTAATCCTAGTCACACCCATATAACATCACAATTATCACCAATTAGAACCATTATAAGTATATCTGTGATGTTTAATGCAGTATATTGCAGCTAAATGCAACATAGTGTAGAGTAATGCATATATATACACGTTCTTTACTGTAGCACAGAGTGGTGAAAGTGGCAGATGGTTGATTTGGAGAATAAGAAACGATTGACTGTGTCCCTGCAGGGGGATTCATTGGAATGGGTTGATATGATGATTGAGAAACACAGGTTCCATAATTATCAACACGCTATTGATTATTGTCTAGCCAAAGTGTATGAGGAAGAATTTGCCAGGTACAAGCACATTAATGTTTACGAGGATCATGCTACGATTTATGACGAGCTAAGAAGCGAGCTTGTGAACGTATATTTTAAGGAAAATGCCTGGTGTGAGAAATGTGAGACTCAGGACTGTGATCATATACGATACTCGTTGAGTCTTCCTAAAATTGTTGAGCCGCTAATGAAAAAAGGTTGGATCATAGTAGACGGAAAAGTGATCAAATCCATCACTTCGGAGGGATTTTAACGATAAAAAACGCAAAAAACGGTTATAATGTTAACCTGAAGATGACAGCCCTCACCCGGCGCCACTTTTTCAAAACTATTCTAACTGTTTAAGGAACAGTTTGACTCTCTTTGGGTCAGTCTGCTTCCATCTAAATTCAGGTATGTGCCTTGAACCTCCCATGTAAACGTCTGACCTACGAAACTCCATTACGCTTTCAACTTCAGCCCAGAGCGTCGAGTGGTATTCCTTTGCGCCTACCATTGAGTGGAAATCAGCGATGTTCTCGACCTCCAGACCTGCCCCAGGCATGATGATTATCCTATCCCCTGCCTTTTTGACTAGATCTGCGATCAGATCAACCCCTTCTGGTGCCATGTTTTTTTGACCAGAAGTTAGTATCCTGTCAATCCCTATCTCAATCAGCGCCTCCATGGCCTCGTATGGGTCCATGCACATGTCGAATGCTCTGTGGAAAGTGACTGACATGGGGCGAGCAAGCTCAACTATCTCCGTGGTCTTCTCGACATCGACATCACCGTTGGTGGTCAGGAAACCTATTACGACGCCGTCAATCTCCAGCTCCTTGCACTTGACCACATCACGCCTGATAATCTCCATCTCGTCCTTGTTGTAGACGAAATCGCTTCCCCTAGGCCGTACCAGAACATTGATCTTTATGCCTAGCTTTTCTCGCGCCAGCTCAAGGATTCCATTGCTGGGCGTTGTGCCACCTTCGTACAGATTGGCGCACAACTCAACCCTAGGGGCACCCCCCTCCTGGGCGGCGATTGCGGATGCAAGTGACCCGCAGCACACCTCAAGTATCGGACTCATGGGTAAACAATGCACCCTGATTGGTTAAGATTTTACGTGCAAGAGTATCCTTTTACATGTTATGAAGGTCGATGAGTTCCTGGTTGAGCGGTGGATGAACGAATACGAACATAACGTCGAGTACAATCTTGCCGAGACGTGTGTGGACCCGTTTACCCTATTCGGGTTCCTTAATTTTGTTGGAAGACAGGATTTCTTTGACGATTTCAAGCATAAACAGCTTACCTACGGGCACATTGAGGGGACCCCCAAGCTGAGGGAGGGGATTGCTGACATGTACCGGGATGTTGACCCCAAGAACGTCCTTGTGACTGGGGGAGCTATCGAGGCAAACTTCAACAGCTTCTACAGCGTCGTCGAACCGGGAGACACAGTGATATCAGTCGCCCCCACGTACCAACAGCTGTTCAGTGTCCCAAAGGGGTTCGGTGCCAACATCAAGATACTGGACCTGAAACCGGAGAACGGGTGGCTACCGGATATCGAACAACTCAAGGAACACGTAGATGGCAAGACAAAGATGATCGTACTGAATAACCCAAACAACCCCTGCGGCAGCCTCATCGACGAGCCAACGCTGAGATCCATCTGCGAAATTGCTGAGGACACGGATGCCTATGTTCACTCTGACGAGGCTTATAGGGGGCTGTACATCGACCCCAAGGATACGGTGCCATCAGTTGTTGATATCTATGACAAAGGGATAGCGGTAGGCAGCTTCAGTAAATCGTTCAGCCTGACAGGGCTACGTCTGGGCTGGATCACAAGCAACGAGGAGACCGTCCACCAATTCATGCTGAGAAGGGATTACACCACCATCAGCAAGTCAATGCTGGACGAGGCGCTGGCAGCCGAGGCCATGCCCCACATTGACAGGATACTTGAGCGGAACAACAAGATAGTACGCGAGAATTGGCAGATGCTCGATGATTGGATTAACAACGAGCCTCTCCTCGACTGGGTCAAGCCTACGGCGGGCAGTGTCGCGTTCATCAAGCACCATGTCGACATGAAGGCATCAGAGCTTTGCCTCAAGCTAATCTATGAGAAGAGCACATTCCTAGTCCCTGGAGACTGCTTCGACTTGCCAGGTTATCTGAGAATTGGCTACGGGAATAACAAGAAGCTCCTTGAGGTTGGCCTTAAGCAGGTCAGCGAGTTCTTAGCCAACCTCTGATACTATCTTTCCGCACATCATCTTGGGGTATCTTTAAATTATTGATAAAAGTAGATTCTTCGGTTGTGGAACGTATGAGTAAAGTTAACTAGTTTTCCCGGATTCATCTCTCGTTCCCCGTTTATTGAACCATCATGCAACCCAGATAAAGTGAATAAAATGTCAGGTCAAATCAAGAAGATCCGTGAAGTTCTCAAGGGAAATCTAGCTCTAATGATAGTCAGCTCGTCATTATGGTCCCTTACTGGCAACCTCACCATGCCGTTCTACGCGTTGTACGTGCTTGAGCTGGGCGGTGACTATGCAATGATCGGGAAGATCCTTGGAGTTTCTGCCCTCATCAAGATAGTTCCTGTAATCCTGGGGGGCTACCTCACTGACAGGATTGGTCGGAAGAGGATACTCTTCACCATGACGTACCTGTTGGCCTGTATTTCCCTCATCAGGGCATTTGCACCAGATTACCGATTCCTAATGATAGCATCAGTTCTGGAGGCACTTCTTTTCGGGATCAGGGTGCCTTCCATGAACTCAATAATAGCGGACTCGACGCAGCCCGAGACTCGCTCACTGAGTTACGCATTGTGGATAGTTGGGCCAAGAATTATCGGCATCCTGTCACCTGCTTTCTTCGGCTCGATGGTGGACCAGTACGGTATGAGACTAGCAATGAGGTGGGGCTATTCCTCCATTTTTATCGCGGGCGTACTATCTGCTTATCTAAGGCAGAGGTACATCTCGGAGACGCTGACAGAGAAAAACGAGGTAAAAGCTGATCTGGCTGAGTTGAGACTCATGTTAAGTGGTTTCGGTGAGACAGTGAGGGCCATAAGCAGGCAGGGCCTGACCTTCCTATCCTTGGACATGATCTTCACGATATCTCTTGGCCTCGGTGACCCATATTTAGTAACGTTCGCTACTGACAGTCTTGGACTATCGTTCACACAATGGGGGACTATCATGACATTCGTAGGCGTGCTAAACTGTGTCGTCATACTGCTTGTTGCGAACCCGTCCGATGACCAGGGCAGAGTCAAGTTCGTTCTGTCGTCAATGATATCATGGCCAATCACGTACCTGATATTCATCAGCACTGGGAGCTACTTCCAGATTATGCTGGCAAGGCTCGCGATCACCGTGTCTGCAGGGGTAGGTCAGCCAGCCTGGCACGCCTTGTTCGTTGATTACTGCCCAAAGGAGCACAGGGGCCGGTACAACGCAATCCTTGAGATAGCATGGTCCGTTCTCTACGGGGGAGGTAACTGGCTTGGTGGTCTGTTATACCAGAACGTTGGGATTAAAGCCCCCTTCCAGTTAGCGATAGCCCTGATGAGTGTCGGGGCTGTAGCCGCTGTTTTGCTCTTGAAGGAACCCGAGATCAGGGCCGAGTAGCTATCCTCTTATCATTGCGAGTTGCGTTAACAAAGTATGCTCACCGAGAAAAGATACCAAAACAAGGACATTAACTTGAACTACGCCGAGGGACCAAATGCTGGCCCTCCCGTACTATTCTTACACGGGTTGACTGACCGTTGGCAGTTCTTTCTCCCGGTCATGCCCACAATGACCATGAACTGGCATGTCTACGCCTTGGACTTCAGGGGACACGGTGCATCAAAGCACACACCGCCTTACAGGTACCTCGATCACATCAACGACACAATCAGTTTCATCAAGGATGTGATCGGTGAACCTGTACATCTTTACGGAACAGCCCTGGGCGGGATGGCTGCATTAATGGTCGCAGCGAGGCGGCCTGACCTAGTCAAAAGTCTTGTATTCGGCGACGCCAACATCAAGCTAGATTATGTAAGGAAGGTAATCGTTGATTATCATACCTTCTGGAGTGGGTGGCATAAATTGGCTTCCTACCCTGCTGAGCTGGACGATTACGTCAAGATGGTTAGCAACATGCCCATCAACATCCCTTGGAGGGAGCCAGGCACATACGGAGATGGACTTGATTACGTCAGCGTTCTCAACAAGGCACTATACCTCAGGAACCTTGACCCCGAAGTTGTACGGGCATGGTCTGAAAGCGCGGAGGACGATGCGGCGTTTAAGACCCTGACAACTGGCTATGATGAGGACGAGATAAGGAATATCCAGTGCTCTGTACTATTCATCCAGGCCAATAAGGAGAAGGGCGGAATACTCGCTGATGACGAAGTAAAGTTCGCACTTGAACGCGTCAAACGAGCCCAGCACATCTACATGCCAATGTACGGCCACAATCTGGGATGCTACTCGTGGGAGACGGGGGCCCTCCTTCGCGCCGTGAACACGTTCCTCATGGCTCACAGATAGGGTCTAAATAACCCCCCTTCCAAGCTTTTACTGATTGTTATGGTTGAGACTGACAGGTACAGCGAGTCCAAGGCAGAGGCCGTTGAAACACTGAGGGAGCAACTCGTGATAGAAGGCAAGCTGGTTGGCCTCTATGATGAGCATGAGAGAAATTCAGAAAACAAGGCAATGAAGAGGGTTATGCTGATGTTCAGGCTGGATAGCCAGAGGCACATCAATATAATCCAGGCCGCAATCGAGATCATCCAGGGCGAGGAGGTTTACATCGAGGACAGGGGATCGCTAAAGGAGACTTTCAAGAAACACCTTGAGCTAGAGACAAAATCGTTAAAGATGGCAAACGACGTTCTCAAGAATCTATGGGTTGACGAAAACGAGGGACTCAAGAACCTGATCCAGTTGTGGAGGGACGACGAGAAGCGGCACCACTCTGCCTTGAAGACCATTACATCAAAGCCCTACTTTAGGATGGCCAGCAACGATTTTGTGTCAATGTTCAGAGATGAAAAATTCCTTGAAGAACGCTACAGGCGATCCAAGAAATTCAAGGAGAAACATGAATCATCCTGACCTGTTATTGCATTATTACGTAATATTGTCCCAAACGCGGCGAGCGATAATATTATACCCTGAAGGCGGCTAGTATCTTCGATTAGATTATGAGTATGAAGGATCGTTTTAATGGAAAGGATTACCTTACCCTAATGGATTGGAAACCAGAGGAAATCCAGTACATTCTCGACGTCTCAATTGACTTCAAAAGACAGCGTTTGATGAAGCAGCCACACGAAAACCTACGAGGAAGGACGATGGCAATGGTCTTTGAGAAGGCCAGCACGAGGACTCGCTTCAGCTTTCAGGCGGCAATCGCTCACCTGGGCATGCAGAGCTTCTATTCAACACCCAGTACAATGCAGCTATCACGGGGTGAGCCAATCAAGGACACAGCACGGATCCTGGACCGGTACTGTGATGGATTGGTACTCAGGACATTCGGACAGGACATTGCAGAGGAATACGCCGCCTACATGGACAGCCCGGTCATCAATGCGTTAACCGACATGACACACCCATGCCAAGGATTAGCAGACATGATGACCATGATTGAACACAAGGGTAAACTGAAGGGGCTAAAGTTGGCCTACAGCGGTGACCCATGGAACGTGTGTCAGAGCCTCATGGTATCAAGCAGTCTGATGGAGATGGACATGTACGTTGCACTGCCAAAGGGTTGGATGCCACATAAGAAGATCATGAAGTTTGCCACCGAGAACGCCGAGGACAGGGGAACCCAGATCGTGGTCACGGACGACATAGAGGAGGCATTCAGTGGGGCAGACGTCATCTACGCAAACACATTCCACAGCATGGGACACAAGGACATTGAAGAACGTAAGAAGAAGTTCGCGGCGTACCAGGTCAACGACGAAACCATGGCATACGCGGATAAGCACGCCATTTTCATGCACTGTCTCCCAGGCTACCGTGGCGAGGAGATGACTGACAGCGTTATCGAAGGCCCACAGTCAGCCGTGTTTGACCAGGGCGAAAACAGGATGCACACGGAGAAGGCCGTTCTGGCCCTCTTCGTGCAGTAATCATCCCATTTTTTAATTCATTCTTATACCATACTTAGATGTTGATCCAACTTCCTCGTAAAATCCATGAACAAGACTCAGTATTTCTCTTGCAACACTCCATGTCTCAAGGCTCTTTTCATCAGAACGAGGGATATGCTTGAACATTATTGTGACCGCGTACGCGTTCCCTGGGTGGTAAACTATCCCGGTATTACAGAGGACACCGCCCATCCAGCCCGATTTATCGGCAAGCTCAACACCTTCTGGGATGGAATCTCTGATGACTCCCTCCTTCCACAGTTTGAGTTTTGCCAGAGTGTTCTCGGCCACGAACTCAGATACTTCTTCTTCCTTGTGAAGGATCGATAGTATCCTGGTCATGTCCTCCGGTGTAGTGATGTTCTCGTTCTCACTCCTGATGTCCCTGAACGCCTGCATTTTGCGCCTGAGCAATGTATCTGGGAGTCCCAGCTCGACAAGTAACTTGTTTACGTCCTGGTTTCCAACCCTGTCGAACATGATGTTTGTCGCCACGTTATCACTCAGGACAATCATGAGAGTGGCATAGTCCTCCAGCGTCAACATGGTTACTCCCGAGGTCAGATGCTGCAACACACCGCTCCCTCCGCAGATGTAATCCAATGGAAGCTTGATCTCCTCCTTGGGATCTAGTTTACCCGCCTCGACTTTCCTATAGTATTCCATCAATAGAGGTATTTTGATGATGCTGGCTGTAGGAAATGCCTCGGATTTGTTGATGCTGAATCTATTTCCCTTTCCGTCTAGGCTGACGGCGTGGAGACCGATGACCCCGAGGTACTTATCCGAGATTTTCTGTATCCTTTTCTCTATTTTTAGGTGGAGGGAACACATGGTTATGCATGGGTGATATTGTTAATACGTTTTTCCAGAGGGCATCCAGCCCCGAGGTTTTCCAGCTACTTTATCTGTGAGGTTGTAACATACTGGTAGATTAAACATTGATGCGAAATCTGAAGAACCGTTTCGCCTTCATGGAAGGAAATCTGACCATACTGACGATTCGGCAGGTGGTTGGAATGTTCTTCAGGCGCATGGTGCTCACTTATGCAAGCCTCTTTGTGCTCGCTGTCGGAGGAAGTAGCTCACAGATTGGGGTAATCAATAGTCTGAGGCCCCTCGCGGGTCTCCTCATGTTCCCGATAGCGGGCTACTTGACAGATAGAACGAGCCGAGTAAGGATAATCGTGTTAGCGGACATACTTAGCGGAGTTTCTATGTTATTATATGTGCTTGCACCGAGCTGGGAATGGATAGCAGTAGGTGCGCTTGTTCAGGGGTTCATGGTGTTCTCATTCCCTCCAACATCGGCTATACTCGCTGACAGTATGAAACCAGAGAACAGGGGATTGGGTGTTGCAACCATGGGCACCATATCAAACGCAATCTCTATGTTCAGCCCCTACATAGCCGCAACTATCCTGATAATGTTCGGTGAAAACATCGGGATGCGACTTCTCTATGGAATGCTTGGACTGCAGTTCCTATTCGCAGCTGTCTTGGCATTCAAAAAACTTGAGGATACCAACGAGATTAACAACAGCGAGCCCATGCCCAGTGTATTCACGATACTCATGAATACGTATGGTGGCGTCCCAGGCCTTTTGAGGGACACTCCTCGGAGCGTAGTCGCTCTTGGAGTTGTAGTACTTATGGGCTTTATTTCAAATGGGATTTCGAGCCCTTTCTGGGTTGTATACGTTACAGAGAAAATTGGTCTTAGCAAGATCGAGTGGGGTGTCATTCTGCTGTACGAGTCTATACTAAAAGTTGTGCTCACCATTCCGTCAGGGATGGTGGCTGACAAGGTCGGGAGGACAAAGACTCTGATTGTCGCAATGATTGTATCTTTGGTTTCACTACCTGCACTCATATTCGCGGATAGTTACAACTCAGTACTGTTGATTCGCCTCGGTGCGGCTTTGGCGGGTGCCTTGTTTATGCCCGCTAGCACAGCGTTGATGGCTGATTACGTCCCAAGAAATCTTAGAGGAAAAGTAATGGCTGCTTTCGGTAGGGGAAGCGTAATGATCGGTGCTTCTGGTGGAGGAACTGGTGGACCTGGAATGGGTTACCTATTTGTCCTACCCGTGATGGCGTCATCAATCGTCGGCGGTGTTCTTTACAACATGAACCCGGTTTACCCATGGTATGCGGTAGGAATTGCGACCGTAGTTCAGCTTATATGCGTATTATTGTTCATACGTGACCCTGAGAAGGCACAGAATTAAATTTCTGAAACTACAAGTCGCTGTAGTATTACAAAGGTTTTTTAATTAAAGATGTGGACTTTCACGGGATATCACGTTATCAGGATACATGTAGTTGGCCTCAATACTTTCTGACGTAACATCAAGCCTTAAAGAAGTCTTCTCCAACCGGAACATCGTGGCGATAAGCAGCACAAACATGCTCTACACAATCTTTAACGGGTTCTGGGAGCTGTGGTGGGGCCTATACCTACTCCAAGTACTGAATGTTTCCCCAATCATCATTGGTTTTCTAGCAACGATTCAAAACACCAGTAGAATCCTGTTTCAACTGCCTGGTGGTATGCTAGCAGATAGAATTGGCAGGAAGAAGGTAATTGTTCTTGGTACAGCTCTGAGAGTTATTTCACCAATATTCCTGTACTTTGCAAACTCTTGGTATTGGGTAGTACCCGGTATCGTTGTAAATGCATGTGCAAGCATCTATATGCCAGCCTTCAACGCAATTATCGCCGAGAGCCTGCCTCAGGATAAAAAAGGAGCAGGTTTTGGTGCTTATAGATTCATGACCGGAATCCCCGGCATCTTCATGCCTGTAGTAAGTGGTTATTACTTAGACGTTATGGGGATTGAAAGGGGCGTCAAGACTGGGTTACTTATGTTCATTGTTGCAGCCGCGGTAGCTACAATTGTTAGACAAATCTTCCTTACAGAAACCCTTGTTACTGAGGACCCTCAAGATGAGGAAACAACCGAACCGAAAGAACACGTTGGAATGATCGAGACGTTCAGACAACAACCGAGGACTGTTTGGGCCATGTTAGCAGTTACAATAATCACTGGTTTTGCCATGAGGATGACTTGGACGTTCCTTTCAATATACGCCGTCAACGTAGTTGACCTATCATTAGCACAATATGGCATGCTCCAGAGCGTTGCCATGTTTATCAGCGTGCCACTGTATCTTGTCAGCGGCGTAGTAGCCGACAGAACAAGCAGGAAGAACTTGATATTGATGGCGAGAGGACTCGGGCCGTTCGACAGCCTGAGCTTGTTCTTATTCAACGATTATAGACAGCTCCTTGGCGCATACTCCGTAATAGGTGTGGCACAAGGAATCGGTGGAGGACGTCTCAGGACAGGCGGATTCATGGGTGGCCCTGCTTGGAACTCATTGATTACAGATCTGGTGCCGGCGAAGGACAGAGGAAAAGTACTCGGTTTGATGGGTACTGTTTCGGGTCTGCTGGGACTTCCAGGCGCAATGATAGGTGGATACGTATACGACAAGAATCCCGCATTGTTGCTGATATCTGGATCACTGCTTGAAGCATTGGCTATCCCGATTATCATATTCTTCCTGAAGGATCCAAAACGGGATGAAATTCCCCCACCTAACCTACCTTAAACCGGTGAAAAACGTCTCCCGTTAGGGTTATTAACCATATGCACCCCATATATTCCGATTGATTATGGCAAAGGTTCCAAACCTAGTCACAGAAATTCCAGGCCCCAAGAGCCAGGAATCGATAATACAGAGGAATGAATACGTGCCAGCTGGAGTATACCTTGTTCAGCCAGTCACAATCGCCAAGTCACATGGCGCAGTGGTTGAGGACGTAGACGGCAATACATTACTCGACTTTACCTCAGGAATCGGCGTAACAAGCTTGGGTCACTGTACGGAGGAGATAGTCCAGACGATCACTGATCAGGCCAATAAGCTAATTCACAGTTGTATTCACGTAGGAAACTACCAGGTGTATATTGACCTAGCGAAGAAGCTATGTGAAATCACGCCAGGAAACCACAAGAAGCGGGCTCTCATGCTCAACAGCGGATCAGAGGCAGTTGAAAACGCTGTCAAGATTGTCAGACAGTCCACTGGAAGGCCAAACATCCTGAGCTTTGAGAACAGCTTCCACGGAAGGACCTACATGGCGATGACCCTAACGGGTAAGGTAGACCCATACAAAATCGGCTTGGGGCCATTCGTGCCAGGTGTATACTTCACGCCATTCCCATACGCGTACAGATGCCCATGGGGTACTGACGACAGGGAAGAGTGTGGGAAGGCAGCTATCCACCACATCGAGAAGAGCATTTTCAAGACACAGGTGGACCCAAGCACCGTTGGCGCAATCATTGTCGAGACAATACAGGGAGAAGGCGGTTTCATTGACCCACCAAGGAACTTCTTCCCAATGCTGAAAGAGGTCGCAGACAAGCATGACATCAAAATGATCTTCGATGAGGTCCAGACGGGCTTTGGCAGGACCGGCAAGATGTTCGCAGTCGAGCACTACGGCGTCGTTCCAGACGTGGTCGTAATGGCCAAGGCGCTCGCAAACGGTCTACCACTAAGCGCGGTTGTCGCAAGCGAGGAACTCATGGGAGACATCCACCCAGGCAGCCTCGGTGGCACCTACGGAGGAAACCCCATTGGATGTGCCACAGCTCTCAAGGTCATTGAGATCATGGAGAGGGAAGACATCCCAGGCAGGGCCGAGAAGATGGGCATTAAACTCCGCAAGAGGCTCAACGAGTTCCAGGAGAAATATCCGAAGATAGGTGATGTCCGAGGTCTTGGCCCTATGCTGGCCATGGAGTTCGTCAAGGACTCCAAGACCAAGAAACCGGACGCGGCGGGAAGCAGTGCCATTATGAAGGAGTGCCTGAAGAATGGTCTCATGACCCTGAAGGCAGGCCTTTACAGCAACGCAATCAGGCTGCACCCACCACTCATCATCGAGGACGACCTCATTGAGACGGGTCTTGGTATTCTAGAGGCTGCTATCAAGAAGCACGCCTAATCTTCCTTTATTTTCAATCAACATTTTATATGATCAACATTTCTAGTGCGCGCGCAAAAGAACTTTAAATCTTCACGTGGGAAAGATTAGAGCTGAATCTGGTGTGTATGGACAAGGAAGTAGCTTCAGCTTTACTATCCTATTTACTTCCTCATAACGAAATAATCCAGGACCTCGCCAAGGACCGTCAGAGCGTGCTCAGTACCTGCGGGATAATGGATAGCTACAGTTATACTCCCGTCAAGGTTGAACTCCTTCTTGTTTCCTTCGGATTCGACCTTGAAATGCCCATGGGTAGCTATCACCCATTCGTATGCGTCATGCCGGTGTGGGTGGATTCTTCTTCCTTTCTGGTATGCGTGTCTGATGAGGATGTGGTCATAGTCCTTGTCCATGCAAGCATCGAAGGCGTCCTCTAATGCCGGAAAATACTCTGTTTTAATCATGGTTTGAATACGGTCTCGGGTAAATAAAAGACAACATTAATCAATGCCTGAATTACGCCCTTTTTTATTTCGCTATCCGGAATATGAGCCGATGAAGCTAGGTTGCCACGTCTCTATTGCAGGAAGCATTGACAAAGCGGTTGACAGGGCACGGGAGATCGGGTGCAATACGTTCCAAGTGTTCACCCGCAGTCCCAGGATGTGGCGGTATAGAGAGTTCAAGTCGGAGGAGATCGAATCATTCAAACGGAAAAGAGTTGATGCTAGCATCTATCCCGTGTTCAGTCACATGCCATATCTCCCGAACCTCAGCTCATCTAACCCGGAGCCTTACAGGAAAAGTGTAGAGACCCTTCGCCTTGAGTTGACTAGGTGTAACCAGCTGGAAATCCCGTTCCTAGTGACACACCTTGGCAGCCATCTGGGGAAAGGATTGGACACAGGCATCAAACAGATCGTGGGGGCTATCGATGAAGCCATCAAAGATCTCGATCATTACCCGACAATCCTTCTGGAGAACACATCGGGCAAGACCAACGAGGTGGGCTCGACCTTCGAGGAGTTGAACACAATTATTGACAATGTTTCAACTGAGAGGATTGGTGTATGCTTCGATACATGCCATGCCTTCACAAGAGGCTATAATATATCAACACAAGAAGGAATAAACTCAACCATCAAGAATATCGAGGAAACAATAGGGTTGAACCGCATCCAGTTGGTCCACCTAAACGACAGCAAGGGCGAACTGGGGTCAAGGATTGACAGGCACAACCACATCGGGGGCGGGCATATTGGGGAGGACGGATTCAGGCGGTTCCTAAAAAGTAGGTTCAAATCAAAGACGCTTATTCTTGAAACACCTGTCGATGAATTCAGGTCAGGCAAGGATAACCTAGAGAAGGTCAGAGAACTGGCAGCCTAGAGATGGGCAAAAAGAGTTGACTGGTAGCTCGGAGCGGTAGCCTCTCCCAGAATAATTCTTAGCGCGGTCTGGCTGTAATCGAAACGATCTCTATAAGATAAGGTAGGATAGATCTGTCGGACCTTGCGAATTATAGGATCGATGGTGGTGATTGGCCTATTTCTCGTAGCGGCCTCCTTCTTCACTATGAGGACTAGTCGTCTGATTTCTTCCGCTCTGAACCTATTTACAGCCATCATACGGATATCGACCAACAAACTATCTAATTTCTTAGTATATAAAGATTACACTGTTTATCCCAAATTACTTTCTAGAGTGGTCAGTGAAAGTGGCTCCCAGCATAATTTACCAAGACAAACGGATGCCTAAAACGTCTTCTTTTCTAATAAAAACAAGAAAACCGATTTCATTAATGACCTCGAAAAGATTAAACCACCCTTCACAAAACATTCTTTTCGATAGCTGTGTTTTCGGAAGTTTATCCCAGAAAAAGTCCATGGGAATATTAAAAAGCAAGATATTGTTCAATAGGGATACGTCGCCCCGATAGCTCTAGCTCGGTTAAAGCGCTTCCTTGGTAAGGAAGAGACCGCGGGTTCAAATCCCGCTCGGGGCTCCATACTACAAGAGTTTATTGTGACGTAGTAGTGCCTCTGTTGATGGCTCCCTTCCCATAAAGTCCTTGAACACTTTCATCGGGTCGACACCGCCGCCTACAGCTAAAAACGAGTCTCTGACCTTCATACCCAATTCCTTGATAGCGTCATGGTTCTCTAACCCAGCGGACTCAAAGGCAGAGTAGAGGTCTGCGCTTAATACCTCTGCCCATTTGTAGCTATAGTATCCAGCAGCGTAACCTCCTGCGAATATATGGCTGAAAGCGCAGAGGAAATGGTCATCATTTAATGGCTCAAGCACCTGAGTCCTTTCCGCGATCTTCCTATGTACCTCAAATGGATGTATTGGTCCCTCAGGGTCGTACGTGCTATGCAGCTCGATATCAGTCATCCCGAATTCCAACTGCCTCACCATCGCGCTCCCTGCCATGTACACCTTTGCGTCAAGGAGTTTCTGAACCAGGTCGTCGGGTAATGGCTCGCCTGTCTCCCAGTGACCTGAGAATGACCTGAGTATTGGTTCGTGGTAGCACCAGTTCTCCATGAACTGGCTCGCCGTCTCAACGGCGTCCCACTCAACTCCACTGATACCAGAGACATCAGCGTAATCTACAGTGGTGAGCATCCCTTGGAGGCCGTGGCCGAACTCGTGGAAAAGTGTTAGAACCTCCCCGAAGCTCATAAGGGATGGGCGGTCACCAACTGGTGGCGTCCCGTTTGCATTCAGGTACACTACGGGGAGCCTCAGGTCTCCTTCTACAATTCTCCTGCTCAGACAGCTGTCCATCCATGCACCTCCACGCTTGTCTCCTGGCCTAGAATAGGCGTCGAGGTAGAACGATGCTATCTTCTCCCCATCCTCTTGGACATCAAAGAACTGTACGTCGTCGTGCCAGCCATTGAACTCGTCACCCGATTCATTGATCTTGACGCCGAATAGGTACTCTGCCAGCCCGAACATGCCTTCAAGCACCTTGGGCATGGGGAAATACGGCCGCAGCTCGTCATCGGTGAACTGGAAACGCTTCTCCTTGAGCCTCTCAGACCAGAACGAGATATCCCACTGCATGAACTGCTCGACTTGTCCTGACTCCTTTGCAAGCTCTCCTAGCTCAGCATATTCTTTCAACTGATATGGCTTGGACGCTTCGAAAAGTTCGGTAAACATTTTCTGGACGCTATTAACGTCTGGAGCCATCTTTGAGGCCAGGCTCAGGTCGGCGTACGTGTCGTACCCGAGTAGTTTTGCTTTCTCATTTTTGAGTTTTAGAATTTCCAGGATTAGTGGGCTATTGTCTAGCTCACCTTTATCGGCCCTTGAGACGTAGACTCTGTATATTTCCTCCCTTTGGTCTCTGTTCCTGCTGTGTCTCAGGAAGGGCACGACGCTGGGTGCTTCAAGTGTGATCCTCCACGGGCCGTCTTCTGGGGTTGATCCCTCGGTCTCTT
>JABIBQ010000073.1 GCA_018652685.1 Candidatus Bathyarchaeota archaeon | reverse complement strand
GGCGGAGAGCCCTGGGCGGGTGATGATCGAACACACCAGCGCCAATCCAATCAGCCCAATCCACATCGGCAACGCAAGGAACAGCATCATAGGCGACAGTCTCGCCAGCCTCCAGCAGAGAAGGGGTCACGAAGTCGTCATCCACTTCCTGGTCAACGACATGGGCAGGCAGGTGGCCATGACCACCTACGGGTGGAAGCTGCTGGGTAAGCCCGAGCCAGAGGGCGAGGCCGAGCTATGGATTGGTACAATCTACGCGTCATTCAACGTCATTAACGAGCTGAAAAAGCTCAAGACGACCCTCAAGGAGGCTGAGGACAACGGCAGGGTCTACGAGACATCCGAGACACAGGAGGAGATCGACGAATACAATATTGCGGCAGAGGCGCTGAGGCAGCGCTACCCCGGTCTCTACGACAAGCTAGCCAAGGTGCTAGTCGATGTAGCTGATCCTACAGCCGAGATGGTTGCACTCAATACGCGTTACGAGAACAACGAACCCGAGACAGTTGACGAAGTGAGGACCCAGATCCAGTACTGCCTCGACGGGTTCGAGGCTAGCCTAGGCGAGATCGGGATCATGTTCAACAGCTTCGATTTCGAGTCAGACCTAGTCTGGGCAAAAGCGGCGGATGCCGTGCTTGAAAAACTCGTTACCTCTGGCTACGTCATCAACGACATGGGCGCCCAAATTCTGGATTGTGACAAGATCGCAAAAGACCTGGGCCTCAAGGAGAGGTGGGGATTGCACCCGGAGCACGAGATACCACGACTCGTCCTGGTCAGAAGCGACGGCACCACTCTTTACACACTCAGGGACATGGCCTATACCATCCACAAGTTCGGGTACGCTGATAGAATAATCAACGTCATCGGCATGGAGCAGACGCTGGCACAGTTACAGCTCAGGATCGCCCTAGCCGCCATCGGTGAGATAGAGATGGGGGACAACCAGGTCCACTACGCCTACGAGTTCGTCAAGCTCCCCGGCATCAAGATGAGTGGACGCCTCGGCAGATACGTAACGCTAAACGAGGTGCTTAGGAGAGCTGAGGGGTTGGCTAGGGAGGAGGTCGAGAACCGGAACCCCGGGCTACCCGAGGAGGAAAAGGCCGAGATAGCACAGATGGTGGGCTACGGGGCCGTCAAGTACACGCTCCTCAGCGTTGACCCCATGAAACAGGTCACCTTCGACTGGAATAAGGCATTAAACTTCGAGACCAACAGCGCACCGTTCATCCAGTACAGCCACGCAAGGACATGCAACATACTGAAGCGATCGGATGAACGACCAGAACCCGGTTACGGGGAGCTCACAGCCACCAAGGAAAGGGAGTTAGTCAACCTATTGGCCCAGTTCCCAGAGACCTTTGAGAGAGCGGCCGAGGAACTTCAGCCCAGCAACCTTACGGCGTACGCCAACATGCTCGCTGACAAGTTCAATAGCTTCTACGCGACACAGAGCGTGTTGAAGGCCGAGACAATGGGATTGATGGGGGCCAGAATCAATGTGGTCAACGCCACAAGAATCACTCTCAGGAACATCCTGGACGTACTAGGCATCGATTCGCCTAACCGCATGTAATCTACTTGGAGGCTAGCTCCCCGAGTTTTTTCATATCCTCCTCAAGCTCACCCAGCAGATGCCTTCTGTAAATCGCGGCCGCCGGATGGTAAAGGGGGAACAGTTTGGTTCTTCCCCATGGTGCTTTGATGTCGATTACTTTTCCATGGACATCACCAATGACCTGTTTCTCCAGTCCAAACCGTTCCTGAAAGTATGATAGCGAGCTGTTCCCCATAGGGGCAACGATAGCTGGGTTGATAATCTCAAGCTGCTCCATCATGTAACCCTCGCACTGGCCAACCTCGCTCTTTTTCGGCCTCCTGTTCTTCGGTGGCCTACACTTGATAATGTTCCCGATGAAGATATCATCCCTCGATAGACCGGCAGCGGCAAGAAGACGGTCCAGTAGTTTGCCAGATGAACCAACGAAGGGCAGACCAGACTCGTCCTCCTTCCTCCCGGGGGCCTCACCCACAAGAACTATCTTCGCGTCAAGGGTGCCCGCCCCGAGGACCACCTTCGTCCTCGTCTCCGACAAGCCGCAGTTGGCGCAACTCTCCACTTGGGTCGTGATCTGGTTCATGCCCGCAGTCTTTTCCCGATCCTCGGATCTATACACTACACCGCACCCTTTTCCTGTAGCTCTTTAAACTGGTCTTCTGTCAATCCGAGTATCCTTTTCAGAACCTCAAACGTGTTGCCCCCAAGGCTCGGTGCTGGACCTCTTGGCCTCGGATTCGTTAACGACATCTTGATGGGGTTTCCCTGCACCTTCACGTTACCTAACCCTGGCTGTTCCATGTCCAGCACCATTTTCCTTGCTCCCAGTATGTGTGGGTCCTCGGACGCCTCCTTGATATCATAAATCGGGCAGCCAGGTATTCCGTGTTCCGTCATGATGTCCACCACCTCGTTCTTGGTCTTCCCGGCCGTCCACTCCTCGATCATCAGCTTGAGCGGGGCATGATTCTTGACTCTGTCTGGGTTTGACTTGAACCTCAGATCATCCCCCAAGCCTAGCCCTGTGGCGTTCAGAAACTTGACCCAGAGGCTGTCGTTGGCGATTCCGATGACCACCCATCCGTCTTTTGTTCTGAATGTGTCGTATGGGTAGATGAACTCGTACCTGTTGCCAATGCGCTCCGGCACGTGGCCGTTTACATAGTACATCTGGGGGATGTTCTCAAGAGCCGCAAAGACACTATCAACGAGTGCTACGTCCACCAGCTGTCCCATTCCCGTCTGCTCCCTCACCTTGAGGGCAGCGAGGATCCCAATAGTGCAGAAGAGGCTGCTGAGTATGTCTCCTATTGCCGTGCCCGACCTCGTCGGTGGGCCATCGGGCCACCCCGTGATGCTGAGAAGACCTCCCATGGCCTGGCCTATGATATCGTACCCCGGACGGGTCTTGTACGGGCCCGTCTGCCCGAAACCCGAGATAGCCGCGTAGATGAGCTCGGGGTTGATCTTTGACAGATCCTCATATCCCAGCCCAAGCCTGTCCATGGCACCAGGCCGAAAGTTCTCAAGAAGTATATCGCATTCCCTGACGAGTCCCTTGAACACCTCTTTTCCCTCTTCCGTCTTGAGGTTCAGTGTGATGCTCTCCTTTCCCCTGTTGAGGTTAACGTAGTACATGCTTTCCTCTCCGATGAAGGGCGGGAACTGCCTGCTGTCATCCCCCTTTCCCGGTATCTCAAGCTTGATGACCTCGGCACCCATGTCTGCGAGTAGCATACCTGTGAACGGTCCAGCCAGGACCCTGCTCATGTCAAGGACCCTGACACCCAGAAAAGCATCGGATTCAATCATGAGCTACATGGAATGCCTTGATGTAATAAATCTTAGTTGAGACTTGAAACTACAAGATCTCAGGTGGGGCTCTGGGTAACGTTATAACCCTTCGGGCTAGTCCCATACTGATGCCCATGAGTGACCCGAAACCCGCGTTCAAGCTATGGCTAGAGACAGAGGACGGCTACGTGTTCGGGCCAGGGGTCTACAACCTCCTCATAGCAATAGAGAGGACGGGGACACTCAAGGAGGCAAGTCAGCAACTGGGCATGAGTTACAGGTACGCTTGGGGGCTCATCAAAAAGGCAGAGGAAAAGCTGATGGAGCCACTTATCGATGCTTCGAAAGGAGGCAAACTAGGCGGGGGAAGTTCAACCATCACGGAGACTGGTTTCAAGTACATCAAGGACTTTGAGCGTATACAGGATCAATGGAAAATGTTTTTAGGCTCGCTTGTTGCCGAAGGAACGGTCGTGAAAGTTAATAATCATCAAATTGTTGTTTCGTTTGACTCAAGCGTTAATCTATCCGTAGGCGAAAAAGTTCGATTGATAAAAGCCTAGGCTACTACACAGCTCTCTAGGATAGTAAGGAATGGATCAAATCTTGATTTCAAAGCATTTCCTTCCTCTGTAATCATGTAACACTGCTTCACATCAATTGAGGCCCCCGGGCATTTAGATATGTATCCAAGTTTACTCAAGTCGTTGAGATGGTGGTATACGTTTCTGATGTCGCTGTCGTTCATGTAGACGTAGAAATTGTTCTTGAGGCAAAGCCAGATGTTATAGCCGTAGCTCAGTTTACCCAGTTTCTGGTGCGTGTAAATGACTGCTAGGATCTTCATCTTGGTCGCACCACAGGTCCCCTTGGGTTTCGGCATTCAGGTTGTCCTCGAAATCCTTAAATAAATATCACAGAATTTATAATTTACGTATTGGTAAATTATCCATACTGCATTTTGTATAAAAAGAGTGTCCAATGTGAGCAGACTGCAAAAAGAAAACAAGGGTCGATGCCCAAGATGTGGCGGGTCAGAATTCGTCAGTGACCACCAGAACGGTGAGATAGTATGCTCAAACTGTGGTCTCGTGATAGATGAAGACCAGATTGACATGGGTCCCGAGTGGCGAGCTTTCACGCCACATGAGAGGAATAGCCGTCAAAGGACCGGACTCGGCATGAGTTACACTCTTTACGACAAAGGGCTTTCCACAGTGTTCAAGGGGTACTTGGACGCCAACGGAAACAGGCTCAAGGATGAAACCCGCATCAAGATGGACCGGCTCAGAAGGTATGATAACCGCAGCAAGTTCGATGAGACGTGGAGACGAAACCTCAGCATAGCCATGGCAGAACTGGATAGATTGAACGCCGTGCTACATCTACCCCGCAGTATCAAGGAGCAGGCCGCTATCCTCTACCGCAAAGCCCTAAAACTGGACCTGATAAGAGGCAGAAGCATCGATGCATTTGTCGCGGCCACCTTATACGCCGCATGCCGGAAAGCAATGGTTCCAAGGCCTCTCAAAGAGATCTCACAGCTGTCGCCCAGGGAACACGGGGAGATCGCCAGGACGTATAGGCTTCTCCTCAAAGAGATGAAATTGAAAATGCCCATCGATGGGCCCATGAAGTTTATACCAAGTATCGCCGCGAAACTAAACCTCCGCAGAGATACTGAACAGTTAGCCATAAAGATCCTGAGAAAGGCCAAGGAGCGGAACGGCCTGAGCGGGAAGGATCCACGGGGACTTGCAGCGGCTTCCCTTTACATGGCTTGCATCCAAAACGATGACAAGCGGATCCAAAAAAATGTCGCGTCGGCGGCTGGTACTACTGAGGTCACTCTTAGAAACAGGCTTAGAGGCTTGGAGAAGACCTTGAAGAATGTCAACCTCATGGAAGCACAAGAGGTTGCAAACCTCGCTCCATAACTCCTAGTTTAATATCTGTTGTTACATACTATTTCCTAGGACTGATTGTTATGGATAAAATTCCGGGATTGGATATGGCATTCAAGAGTGCCAAGGTTATCTTTATGACGACCTTTGATGGCGACAGAGAGAACACGCGCCAGATGACCAATTATAATGAGGACCCATACGGGACTATCTGGTTCCCCACTGAGAAGGACACCAAGAAGGTAAAGGACATTGGGAAAGACCAGCGTGTGCTGCTTACATTCCCCGCTGAGGAGAAAGGGGAGTTCTACGAAGTTACAGGTGAGGCCAGTTTTGCGTCCAAGGAAGAGGTGCTCTCAAAGTGGGAGTGGTGGTGGCTTTACTGGCACCCAGCACAGAGGAACAGGTTCTGGTTCCCGCGTGAACACGATGAGAGAAGGGTGATAATTAACGTGAAGCCCGTATCAGCTAAACTCGTTAAAAAGTAACCTTTTTTCCTATCCTTTTGTTATTATCCCCGACTGATTTGAGTAATGAAAAACGTTCTATGGTACAGGTACTATATGACCAGATATACCTGGTCTTGGCCATACTAGGCGTACCAGTGCTGGGGATGCTCATAGCCGTCGGCGTCATATTCTACAAGAAACCGGATAACATGATAGTCGTCTTCGGTGTGATCCTGTTTGTCGCTGTCCAGTACATCCTGATGATGTTTTTCTTCATGAAAAAGATAGAGACGATGGCGGCGAAGGAAAAGGCCAAGGAGGCTACTGAAGAGGCTGAACCCGAACCTCAATCTAAGGAAGAAAAGGAAGACGAGAGTCAATTAAAGCCCGAGGAAAAACGCATCTTTCCGATCGAAGAGGACGGTAATTGATTCATTAAAGGCTGCCAAGGTAGGCGCAGTTAACTAAATATCCGTTTTTGGAACCTTCATTCTTTTTCTGATTCGGAAGCCTTTTTATCAAAAAGCAAACTCTATAGGTGAATCACATTGATGAAAAAGGTCACCATCATCACTCCACCCGAGTATGAGGGGCTAGTCCTTGAATCTCTAGGTCAATCCCGTGTTGTAGAGCTAACACATGTCACGGGATCAGAGTTCGAGAGTCTTGAGGCCCCCGAAGCGCAGACGGTGGATTATAAGGAACTCCGCCAGAGAGTCCGGACCCGCTTGATCGAGCCACTAGGCTTGAATGAGAACGACCTTGAGTGGGTTACCCCCAGCGTTGACGAGCTGAGGGATTTTGCACGGGACCCTGTTGGAAAGGTAGATGCTCTTATCGCAGAGGCAGAAAGCCTCGTCACCAAGATCAAGGACGCCCAAGACGGTGTCAATGCACAAAAAAACAAGCTAGTATCAGAGCTAGATGAGAAACTCAAGGCCGGAGAGGATGACCTTAACGATGCTAAACATCAGCTGGTCGAGAAACTGGACGGTATCCTTGCTGAGAAAGAATCCAAAACCAAGGAGATTGCGTCACTCAAAACACGCCTCGGTTACCTAATGGCGCTGAAGCCAGAGGACCTTGAGGGCACAGCCGTTGGAGTAGTGAAATCCGAGTTCATCCCACAGCTGGAAAGTTATCTAAAACGTTATCCTGAAACCTCTTCAAAGATCACAGGTATCGCCGACGATGCGAGCGTTGTAGTTGTCAAGGGCGGGGACGAGACAAAGGAGTGGGCAAGTTCCCTTTTCCTGGTCTATGATGTTACAGAAATAAATGATATCCTCGATAAAAAGGACCTCAAAGCCGCAAAGGATGGGGCAAAGAGAGACAAAACAATCAGCAAGATCCAAGAAGAACTAGCCAAACTGGAGAAGGCCAAGGTCTCAGAGGAGTCCAAAGAGGAAAAAGACCTCAAAGTAAAGATATCTTCCATTGACTCTGAGTACGAAAAGAGTGCGGCCGACCTCAAAGAGGAATACGAGAGCAAGATCAAAAAGCTTGAAGAGAGCGCGGCCGAGCCCACCGATCAGGAGGAGCAGAAAGCAGCCCTCGGAAACATCGGGTATTATGCCCGTGTGCTCAAAACATACTCAAAAAAGAACGCCCCTGTCCTTCGTGGGAAGGTCATCAGCGTGCTCCAGGGATACAGCCCAGATGCTTCTATCCCGGGGCTAGAAACAGCAGTTGCCAAGGTCGAGGAGCAGATCGGCGAGAAGCTATACTTGGAGGTCAGCGAACTAGATGCAGGGGATCACCATGCACCTGTACCTGAGGCTGACTTCAAGAGCAAGACACTTCAGCCACTTTGGATCCTTACCCGACTGAGGGGATGGCCCTCTGCGGAGGAATTTAACCCAGGATACCTTTCTGTTCTTATCTTCTGTTTCCAGTTCGGTTTAATGTTCGGAGACATCGGCCAGGGCCTTGTGTTCCTAACCATTGGACTCGTCTTAAGGAAGAAATTCCTAGATCAGCGTGGTATGAACAAATATCTATTCTCGCTGTTCATCCCGATGGGCATCGCGGCCATTATCTTCGGGTTCGCGTATGACTCGATATTCCTGTACGAGCACGAGATTACCCACTGGCTAGAGCATTCGCTACATTGGGTTGGTAACTTTGATAGTCACCATCATCTGTTGAATGTCGATACGCCATTTGGTTTCACGTATCCGATCATGCCAAACCCAATGAGTCAGACTGGCGACTTGATGAACCTAATCTTCAAGATTGGTGCAATCGAGATCGTTTTCGGTTCAATGCTTGGCGCGTACAACGCCTTCAAGGCAAAGAACTACGCGGGAATGATTGGAGAGCACGGTGCAGGTATGGGTCTATACGTAATCGGTCTGTACTTTAGCGCAGCAACCATGTTCACAGAAGGACTGGATATCATGGCAGTCGTAGCTGGATTCCCATTCAAGCTTATGCTTCTAGGTATGGGGTTGAGCTTCATCGAGCCTATACTTCACAGCCTAATGCACGGCCATGGTATAGGTGGAATGGAGTCCATCGGTCAGGGAATCGGAGGGCTACTGCTGACATTCGTTGAGGGACTAGCTAACATGTTCAGCTTCCTAAGAGTTGCAGCTTTCGCCATCGCGCACGTGAGCCTATCAGGAGCGGGCGAGGCGATGGGCCACGCAATCGATAATCCACTGGCTGGAATGATAATCATGAACATTATCGCGCTGACATTCGAGTTCGTCTCAAGCAGCGTGCAGAGCATCAGGTTACTCTACTACGAGTTCATGGGCAAGTTCTTCCACGGTGAGGGCAAAATGTACAAGCCTTTCACCCTCCCAGCCCTAAAAACCAAAACAGAGTAATTACTCTATATTCTTTTTATTCTTTCAATCCTCCCTAACCAAGAAAAGATTATATGTGTTCAAGCTGACTAACCGCCAGAAAAGATGAGGATTGACGTCGTCAATCTCGTCATCTGATCAAAGACGGAGAAAGTCTACTAATGTTAGAATACGCAACACTAGCCGCTGCGATTGCCCTATTCGCTGGAGCATACGCTATGGCACAAGGTGGTATGATCAACGCTTCTGCCGACATGGAAGGCAAAAGCACGCCCTGGGGAGCAGGTCTAACTGCTTTCGGTGGGTTCACGATCATTATGAGTTTATTTTTCATGATCGTCTTAATATTTGGAGGAGGTGAAGGTGGTATGATTCCTGAATCGGCATGGCCTTTGCTGACCAGCGCAATGACCCTAATCGGATCCGGTTTCGCATCGGCTCTCTGTATTATGGTTGCTGCCAAAGCCGGCGGTGACATGCTCATTGAAAGACCAGAACTATCTATCTGGGCTCTCTTGTTCATTGCACTCGGTGAAGGTCTGGCAATTTACGGTCTGATTATCGCCATCCTACTAAGCGGTTAATTCCGCACCAAGGATCGGACGATATCCCCTTTTTATCTTTTTCAAATCACTAAAATCTGATTACCCGAACCATGTAAACTTTAACGTTTATACAAACTAGACTTGAAAAAGCTTATAATATTAACACATTCATTAAAGTACACATAGTGATTATTTTGGGACCATCAAAGGAGACTAAGATGAAGTTCAAGGCATTTGTTTATGTCACCTTAAAAAAGGGTTACAGTGACCCCGAGGGCGACACCACAGCTGATTCCCTAATGGGGTTAGGCTACCCAGTTGAGGCAGTTCGAGCAAGCAAGGCATATGAGGTCTACTACGAGGCAGATAACGCCGAGAAGGCAGAGACTCTCATAGATGAGATGTGCAGAAGACTCCTCACAAACCCGACAAAAGACGATTACCGGTACGAGCTAAGTGAGGAGTAATGAGTAGGGTAACAGAAAGTTCGCTACCATTCAGCCATCATCTAGTGGACCTCATGAACGCAACAGATGAAGAGCTGATTGAGATCAAGGAAACCCTCGGGTTGGGTTTGTCCCTAGATGAGCTACACTACATCCGGGACCACTACGTCCTGAGCGAGAGGAAAGCCACTGACTTTGAGTTACAGACATTCGATCAGACCATGAGCGAGCACTGCGGCCACAAGACCTTCGCGGGGATAATTGATACCCCTGAGGGACGTATCAACGGTCTGCTGAAAACATATTTCAAGAGCCTAATTGATGAGCTCAAACCAGACTGGTGTTTCAGTGTGTTTGAGGATAACGCTGGATTGGTTGATTTTACGGATGACGTTACAATCGCGATAAAGGTGGAGACACATAACCACCCAAGTGCAATAGAGCCCTTCGGCGGAGCTGCAACTGGGCTTGGCGGTGTTATCAGGGACATCTTGGGCGTCTGGGCCAACCCAATAGCAAACACTGATGTCCTCTGCTTTGGACCATTAGATTACCCATTCGAAAAACTCCCTCCAGGAGTGAAGCATCCATCCTACCTCTTCAAGGGTGTAGTTGATGGAATAGGCAGCTACGGTAACAGCATAGGGATCCCAACCGTGAACGGTGCAACTGTTTTCGATGAGTCCTACACGGGGAACGTCCTGGTCTACGCCGGGTGTATAGGTGTATTGCCAAAAGATCAGTACAAGAGGGGCATCAAAGCAGGCGATTATTGTGTACTCGCGGGTGGAAGAACCGGGTTCGACGGGATCCATGGCGTAACATTCGCCTCTCTAGAACTATCTGAAGAATCAGAGGATACCAGCAGATCCGCTGTCCAGGTAGCCAACCCAATCGAGGAAGAGAAAGTCAAGAGAGCGATCAAACAGATTAGCGACCAGAAACTGGGCTCAGGGATCACTGACATCGGTGGCGGTGGGCTTAGCTGTGGTGTCTGCGAGACCGCTGACACATACGGGCTCGGAGTCGATGCGTACCTTGACAGAGTGCAATTAAAGGCCGAAGACATAGCTCCTTGGGAGATATGGATTAGCGAAAGTCAGGAGCGTATGCTCATGGCTGTTCCTCCTGAGAACTTGGAGAAAGTGAAGGCAATATTTGATGCTGAGCAAGTCGAGGTGACCGTGCTAGGCACGTACAACGAGTCAAGGCACGCCAAGATATACTACCAGGACGAGCTAGTCGGCGACCTTGTGTTGGAGTCACTGTTTAACCCACCAAAGCTACACAGAACAACAAACTGGAAGCCAGAGGTCATGCTTGATCCAGAGGTTCCAGAACCAGAGGATGTTGGTGGTGTTCTCAAAAAGCTACTCGCCTCATACCAGATATGCAGCAAGGAGAAGGTAATCAGAAGATATGACCAAGAGGTAAAGGGGCAGACAGTAGTCAAGCCACTTCAGGGCTGGAACGCAGGTCCTAGTGATGCCTCGGTAATCAAACCACTTCACGATAACTGGAAGGGAATCAGTGTTGCGAGTGGAATAAATCCGAAGTATGGAAAGATTGACCCATACTGGATGGCTGCAAGCGTCATTGACGAGGCCATCAGAAACAGCGTATGCGTCGGCGGAAGGCGATGGGCGCTCCTAGATAACTTCGCGTGGGGTAACCCGGAGTACGAGGACAGGCTGGGAAGCCTAGTCTACGCGTGCAGGGCATGCTACGACGTAGCCAAAATCTACAAGACTCCATTCGTCTCAGGAAAGGACAGCCTCTACAACGAGAGCCCACTAGGGCCTGTCGCGCCAACACTGTTGATCACGAGTCTTGGAATTCTCCCAGATATTCGCAAAGCAATAACTATGGAGCTCAAAGAAGCAGGCAACGCCCTTTACCTAGTAGGTGTCACGAAACCGGAGATTGGTGGTAGCGAGTACCTCCATCTCCGCGGTGAGCTTGGAGGATCAGTGCCAAAGTTGGATGCTGAGACCAACCTCAAAGCATACCATAGGTTGCTCGATGCAATGGACGCAGGGCTCGTCAGGGCATGTCATGATTGCAGTGAAGGCGGGCTTGGAGTAGCCGTAGCCGAGATGGCTTTCACGGGTGGTCTGGGTGTAGACCTTGACCTCTCAAAAGTGCCCGTCAGTGAGAATATGAGGGATGATATCCTCCTGTTCAGCGAGAGCAATGGAAGGCTCCTTGTTGAGATTCCAGTTGGGAAGATAACAGAATTCGAGACGGCTATGGAAGGCTCAGCGGTGAGTTGCGTGGGAGTAATCAAGTCCGAGGAGAAACTCACGGTCACAAAGGACGGGAAACCAGTCTTTGAGGAAACCCTTGAGGAACTGATGGGTGCATGGAAAACGCCACTGGAGGCTAAACGATGAAGCGAGAAGACATAAAAGTCCTGATAATGAGGGCTCCAGGCACCAACTGTGACCTTGAAGCCGTAAGATCATTCGAGGACTTTGGGGCAAAAGTCGATCTGATTCACACCCAGAAAGTGTTCAAGGACAAGAACCTCGACGATTATGACATGATTGTGTTCCCAGGCGGCTTCAGCTACGGTGACTACGTCAGGAGTGGCGCCATCTGGGCCAAAGAATGCGAGTACAGGATAGGACCCGAGCTTGAGACATTCGTTGACTCCGGCAAGCCAATCGTTGGAATATGCAATGGATTCCAGCAGCTAGTGGAGATGGGATACCTGCCTGGATGGGAAGGTCACAGCCTGTACCCGGAGGCAGCCCTGGGAAACAGTACCCACGGGTACCAGAACCGCTGGATCAGGATGAAGTACGAGGGCAAGGGTAACTGCGGGATGCTGAGTGGTCTAGAGGAAGGACACGTTATCCAGTGCCCAGTCGCACACGGCGAGGGCAGGTTCATCCTACCACCCGAACAGCGCGAGGAATTGCTGAACAAGCTATACGACCAGGATATGGTGATGTTCAGGTACGTCAAGGAGGACGGATCATACGCAGATTATGACTGGCCCGAGAACCCAAACGGTGCATACCATGATATAGCTGGGATAAGTAACCCCGAGGGGACCGTGTTGGGTTTGATGCCACACCCCGAGAGGGCTTACTACGGGTACTTGATGCCCGAGTGGACAAAGAAGGGAGCACCAGAGATATATGGTGACGGTTTCCCGTTCTTCAAGTCCATTGTCGAGTACATTGAGAGGAAGTTCTAACTTCCCTTTTCTTTTACCTTACTCGCATTGAATCCGTTTCCACCGTTTCACGTTTGTTAATTTGTACGAGAACCGTGCAATATTACAAAAAAGACGCAATAAGGCTAATGTAATGATTTAAATATTAACTGTTTAATACTGGGGTATGCAGGGCGTAATCGGAGTCTACTCAAGGGAAGACGCTTCTACCAAAAGTATTCACACATTATACGGTGTACAACACAGGGGCCAGGAGAGCAGCGGAGTCACCTCAGCTGGCGACCACAGTCTGAGAACGTGGAAGGGGAGGGGTCTTGTCAGTGCGGTATTCAACGAGAAATACGCAGCTTTCTCTCACCCAAGCGACTACGTCATCATTGGGTCCGCGAGCGGAGAGAATGCTGATGCCAGTTACGCTCCATTGGAATCAATTGATAATGACCGATACCACTTTAGCCTCGCCTTGGACGGGTATTTCCCAGGCGAGAAGATCAGCAACGAGCACGTCATCAAGGATAGCATTGTCAAACATCTAAACGAGGGGAAGGACTTCGTTGAAGCCTTAAAGGCCGCGATGAAGAGCCACAGGGACAGCTACTATTGCCTCGTCATTGCTGTTTGGGACAGAAAAGAGAAAAAAAGCCTCCTCGTCGCAGCAAGGGACGAGAGGGGCATCAGACCCCTATACATGGCCAGAAACGGTGAGAGTTTCTACGTCGCATCCGAGTCCGCTCCCATTGATGTCCTCACCAATATGGGTGAAGATTTTATCGAGCGTAAAGACGTGATCCCAGGGAGCATCCTTGTAGTCGAGGACGGGAAGCTTATTGAGGATCAGGTGCTGGAGCCCAATAAGGCGGTCTGTGTATTCGAGTGGGTCTACTTTAGCAGGCCAGATAGTGTTGTCGAGGGCAAGACTGTGCATAACGCGAGGAAGAGATTCGGTCATGGGTTGGTTGACCTCCACGACCTCAACAAGGTGTACGCAGATGACAAGGGCAATGGTTTAGTCGTTATCCCAGTTCCGGACAGCGGAAGGAGCGTATCCACGGGAACGGCCGAGGCTCTTGGAGTTACCGCTGACGAGGGAGTCATCAAGAACGCATACATGGGTAGGACCTACCTAATCGACGACTCCGAGTACCGGAAGGTGGCCAGCGACCTGAAGCACAACATCATAAAAGAAACTGTCAAGGGCAAAAAGGTGGTCCTAACCGACGACAGCATCGTCAGGGGCACAGTCAGCGAGTCCATTGCCAAGAACCTGAGACAGGCGGGCGCAACAGAGGTCGATTTCCTGGTGAGCTATGCCCCAATCTTCTATCCTTGCTTCAGCGATCCAATAAATAAGCCGCTGGCGGCAAAGGCATTCAAGGGCAAGAGTTCTGAGGAGATAGGTGATCTGGTTGCGGGGAACCTCCCAAGCATCGATAATGTTCGCTATAACAGCGAGGAAAAGATTCTGGAAGCCGTTGGTCTACCTCCAGAGCATATCTGCACCTACTGTATAAGCGGGTACGATCCCTTCAAGGAATAGTATGGACGAGTGGGCACGTCTCACCCATATTCTTCGCCGTTTGGTTATGTTTCGGCGATGTCTTTTAATATTCGCTCAAATAACCTTGTATTGGGATATCAATCAAATAATCCCACCCCTCGTATATGGGCCCCAAGAGGGGCCACAATTCTCACTAGAAAATTATCTCGTCGAGACTGTAGCATTTCTTGGTGAACGAGGTCTCGCTAAGCATCTCAACCTCAGGTAAATCTTTGAATCTATCAACGTATTTCGCCTCGGTGTACTCTACCTTCAGGTTGAACGGGGTCTTGATTTTGAATAGCATTGTCGTATCTATCTTGTTCATAGCCCTCTTTGCTGCCACTCTGATCGTATCTTGGGCCTTTCCGGGGCTCAGGGATAGGGCACGCTGAATGCTCAGTGCTCCTAGTTTCTCTTTCTCTCCCAGTGCCCATTTCACTGTCGCGGTTTCGATAACTCCGCAAAGGGCCTTTGCCTCATCGATTGCTGCCTGATCTCCTGTAACTAGAACTGTGGGAACCCCTACCTCTCCGAAGCTAGCCATATTCAATGCTATCTCTCCTATCCTCAGGTCATCCACCCATATGTTCTGTGGGAATGGGTAGAAGCTGTGTGATAGAACTCCTCCTGAGCCCGCCATCCCATGGAATCCGTGAAGCATCATCGCATCGAATGATTCATCGAATCCGGTTGGTCCACCATCTCCCGCTTGCATCACAAGGTTACATTCAGGGTGGATTAGCTCGAAATCTATTCCCCCTGGGAAACTCCCGTGTCCAGGCCATGCATAGACTTCGGTGGCACCTCCTTCAATAGCACCTTCAACGAGTGCGTTCAGCTCCATCGTTGCCAGCCTAATTGCCTGTTGGTAGTATTTTCCCTCTTCCATACACTGCTTCTTGAAATCAACTATTCCCGCGACTCCCTCAAGGTCGCATACGACGTAGACCTTCAACTCTCACACCTATTCTGATTCTGTTTGACTAGGGATAAATAATGGATGGGTGAAGTCGACTTAGGGTACGGTGAAAATGGATTCTCAACTCTCCGACTCGTTATGATTTGAGTTGGTCATCGTTAATCTTATGTCCGATCATGGTAGATGAAACGGTATGAACTTTAACTCCCGCAGATCACCGGTCTATGGAACCCACGGGATGGTTGCAAGCAGCCAGCCCCTCGCTTCTATGGCCGGAATTGAGATACTCAAACAGGGAGGGAACGCCGCCGATGCAGCTGTGGCCGTCTCGGCCGCCCTCAACATGACAGAGCCTTGTAGCACCGGTATAGGTGGTGATGCATTTTGTCTATACTTCGACGCAAAGACCAAGAATGTAAGCGGGCTCAACGCCAGTGGCAGGGCACCTGCAGCCCTCAACCTAGAATATCTTGCAGCTCAGGGGATCACCGGGAAGCTCCCGCCAGCTAGCCCCCACACCGTCACCGTACCGGGGGCCGCCGCCGGGTGGGTTGATACTCTCGGGAAATACGGCACCATGACCATGCCTGAGGTCCTTGCACCCGCAATCAAGCTTGGTGAGGAGGGATTCCCCGTCAGCCCCCTTACAGCCCGTTCATGGAACTTTGGTATCCCCAAGCTTAAGAACGGTCCTCACTTCAACGAGATGCTCATCAACGGGAGGGCTCCTGGTGCAGGTGAGATAATGAAGAACGTGAACCTCGCCAAGACCTTCAGGTCAGTAGCTGAGCACGGCAAGGCTGGGTTCTACGAGGGAAGGATAGCCGAGGAGATCATCAAAGTCCTTGACCCCATGGGGGGAGTGATGACCGTTGACGACCTCAAGGCGCACTACAACACATACCCCGAGCCGATTACCACCAATTACAAGGGACTTGACGTATGGGAGATCCCTCCAAATGGGCAGGGAATCGCTGCGTTGATGGCCCTGAACGTCATTGAGGAGTACGATTTTAGCAATATGCCCCATGGCTCGACAAAGCATATGCATACACTCATTGAAGCCATGAGGATTGCCTTCGCTGACACAAGGTGGTACGTAGCTGATCCTGATGTGACACATGTTCCAATTCAAGAGATGATCAGCAAGGGGTATGCAACCAAGAGACGTGCCCTCCTTGATCCTGCAAAAGCCACTGTTGATGTTCTGAGAGGCTCGCCGGTTGCTGGTACAGACACGGTCTACTTCTGTGTCGTTGACGGCAAGGGAAACGCGTGTAGCTTCATCATCAGTAATTACGCTGGATTTGGAACTGGTATCATCCCTAAGGGCTGCGGCTTCACATTGCAGAACAGGGGGTACGGTTTCAGTCTTGATCCAGACCACCCGAACAGGCTTGAGCCAAACAAGAGGCCATATCACACCATCATCCCTGGAATGGCTACAATGGATGGTGAACTATACGCCCCGTTCGGTGTCATGGGCGGCTTCATGCAGCCCCAGGGTCACATGCAGGTTGTCGTCAACATGATCGACTACGGCATGAATCCCCAGGAGGCATTGGACGCCGGTAGGTTCTGCATACTGGACGGACAAAGCGGCGGTAAGGTTCACATCGAGGACGAGATCAGTATCAGGGTGATGAGTGAGCTAACTGGAATGGGCCACGAGGTGGTCCCATCCTCGGGTTGGAGACGTGGATACTTCGGCAGGGGTCAGATCATCCACAGAAACCCGGAGACGGGAGTCCTCACGGGCGGCAGTGACCCAAGAGCTGACGGCTGCGCCATTGCGTGGTAGAAATAGTCTTTCTTTTTCTATTTTTTCCCTTCATTAATTTTTACGTTCAGACCATTTGCATTATATCTCCGAATGAACACATTCTTTCCATGGTAGAGATACTTGAAGGACTGGAGCCCCAGCCTGTCTGGGACATTTTCGAGCAGATAAGCAGGATACCTCGGTGCAGCAAGAACGAGGCACAGCTGCAGGATTGGCTTGAGGGTTGGGCTCAGGAGAATGGTATCGGGTTCAAAAAGGACCCTGTAGGTAACGTTCTACTTACTAGGGAGTCGACGTCATCAGATGTTCCCTCACTACTCCTGCAGGCCCATCAGGACATGGTCTGCGAGAAGACGCCTGAGAGTAATCACAGTTTCAAGAACGATCCGATCCCTCTCGTCGTTTCTGGGGATAGGGTTCATGCCCATCAGACTTCACTGGGTGCCGACAACGGGATAGGGATGGCCCTCGCTATGGCGTTACTAGTTGACGAGACCCTGACAGACAACGGTAGGATCGAGGCACTGTTCACAGTTGATGAGGAGGCAGGGTTCACAGGTGTCCGAAACCTCAAGGGAGATTTCTTTGCGTCGAAGTTCATGATCAACCTCGACAGTGAAGAGTCAGGTGTAGTAATCGTCAACAGTGCGGGAGGCGGAGGTACAGTCTACACAATCCCGTACCGACCCAAAGAGCGGTCTGCCAGGACCGCCCTGCGAGTTGAGGTAGGGGGTCTCATGGGCGGGCACTCCGGCGTCGATATCCACCTGCCCAGGTATAATGCCAACAAACTCCTTGCGGAAGGGCTTGTCAAGCTCCATGATGAATACCCCATCAGGCTCATTAAGTTCCAGGGCGGGACAAGGGGCAACGCAATACCCAGAAACGCCTTCGCGGAGTTCCTGGTACCTAGAGAGAGCGTCGACAAGGCGATCTCTCGCCTTGATGAATGGGGGAAGGGGATCAGTAGGTCTGATGAGCGTGGTCTTAGCGTTATTGTATCCCAGGTCCCGCCAAAGCCCGCCGCGCCCGTCCACGAGACCGAGAAGATGATTAAACTGGTTTCAAAAATACCGTTCGGCCCAAAATCATGGAGCCCAGACTATGATGGATTGGTGCAGACGAGCAATAACAACGGGATAGTGAAGACTGAGGGGAAACAGTTCACGGTTAGCGTATACTCGCGGACATCTGACTCAAAGGACTTCTACGACAACCAGAGGATTCTATATGAGCTGGGTGAGGGGATGAAGATTAAGACGGAGCAGAGGGGCGGGGGAATGGGGTGGAAGGCAGACATGAATTCCCCTCTGCTGAAGATAGTGAAGGACTCCTACACAGCCGTCCTGAAGAAGAACCCGAAGGTGACGGGTATCCACGGGGGTCTTGAATGCGGCGTGATAGCTGGGCTGAAACCGGGCATGGACATCGTCAGCGTGGGACCAACCATCAAGAGCCCCCACAGCCCATCTGAGTACGTGGAAGTGGGTGGGGTAAGTGTCCTGTGGGAGATGCTGAAGGGCGTCGCCACGAGGATGTCCCTTCTCTAACCCCCTATTTATCCTTCTGTGAATCTTTTCCAAGTTCGTCACTGGCGCCATAAACGTCTTTAATCATGGAGATGATGAATGAGACAATATGACCGGATTCGTAAAAACCGCCGAAATACTGTCAGGGAAGTTCGAGGACGGGGCGGATGTCAAGATCAGAGGCTGGATTTACACCAGTCGATCAAGCGGGGGAATTCAATTTCTGAAGCTGAGGGATGGATCAGGGCTGATCCAGTGCACGCTAAACAAGCGCAAGGTAGGCGAGGAAACGTTTGAGGCTGTCGAGAAATACCCACTTGAGACCTCCCTTGAGCTCATAGGAAGCGTCAAGGAGGACAGCCGTGCGCCGGGTGGCTGGGAGGTCCGCGTCAACGATATCGGTAGGGTATTTGTGTCACACATTGACTACCCGATAGTCAAGAAGGAGCAGGGCGTCGAGTTCCTCATGGACAACAGGCACCTGTACATCAGGGAGCCAAAACTCCAGAACATATTCCACATCAGGGCAAAATTCCTGGAGGCAGCCCGTGACTACTTCAAGACAAACGAGTACACTGAGGTCCAGACCCCGATGTTCATGACCGCGTCGGTGGAGGGAGGCTCAACACTGTTCAGTGTCGAATACTTTGAGCGCAAGGGAGTCTACTTGAGCCAGAGCTGGCAACTCTACGCCGAGGCCCTCATCAGCAGCCTAGGCAACATCTATAATATCGCGCCGAGCTTCCGGGCTGAGCCATCAAGGACGAGGCGGCACCTCTCCGAGTTCCTCCATATGGAGCTTGAGGAGCCATGGAGCACACTGAGCGACATTCAGGATACCGGAGACAAGCTGGTTTGTCATATAGCTAATACGCTGGCAGAGACCATGCCCGAGAAAGTGAGGGAGGTAGGTAGGGACCCTGATTACCTAGCGTCATTGAAGGCTCCTTTCCCAAAGATCACGTACGACGAGGCCGTGGAGATCGTA
This sequence comes from Candidatus Bathyarchaeota archaeon, assembly GCA_018652685.1. GTDB lineage: Archaea > Thermoproteota > Bathyarchaeia > TCS64 > TCS64 > RBG-16-57-9. Next base: position 129,827 of record JABIBQ010000073.1, on the reverse strand, counting down.
CAGGGCAAAGGCGTTGACATGTTCTGGGGCGACGACTTCGGCTGGCAGCAGGAGGGGCCATTGACAGAAGAGTTTGAGACTCCCTTCTGGGTTGTTGGATACCCCAGTGGAATCAAGCCATTCTACCATATGCCTGACCCAGATAGGCCAGAGGTCACGCTCAGCTCCGATCTCCTGGCTCCTGAGGGCTACGGGGAGATCATCGGGGGCGGCCAGAGGGTGCACAACTATGAGCAGCTCTACCAGAGGACGATCGACGATGGCCTTGATCCATCAAACTATGCATGGTACATGGACTTGCGGAAATGGGGGACCGTCCCACACAGCGGTTTCGGTCTGGGCGTTGAGCGGGTTCTCATGTGGATGCTGAAGCTCGATCACATTAGGGACACCGTGCCATTCCCGAGGGACATGCGCAGGGTCTACCCCTAGCCCTCTTATATTGATACATTCTTTTCCTGCTATTCCCACTCGTTGGGCTCTTCCAGCTTTGACAAGTGTTGCCCGATATAAATTTGCCAAACGCTGAATGGAGCCAAGGCGATTGTCTGATTCGTAGCGTTCACAGGTCCTCCCATCACCCAAATAGTCGCCCCAATCACTGCTGCAGCCAATCCAACTCCTGCGTGGAGTTTTAACCCCTTCTTGAAAAGGTAGTAGCCCAGAAGGGTAGTGCTCAGCGGGATCATTACGTAGATCGCGGGTGAGACGTATCTTACCCAGTCGCCCAAGTCAAGGATCGAAATCCCTAACACACAAACCGATAAAGAGAACACTAGGAAAACGGTGCTCCCTGCCTGCCCAATTTTATCTCCCTTTGTATACTCAAAGAAAGCGGCCGCTAGTACCATGGCAAGGGCACCTGCCATGAGTAGACCGCTGTTGTAAAGAATGGATGCCCCAGCGCCCATGACGCCCAACTCGCTGAAAGTGTTATGGCTGAAACTCCAGTTTTCCGTCAAGCTGATAGTGACACCTATCATAAACGCGCCCAGGACCGAGCTATAGACCCCGAACCTGGCCATGATCTTGACTATCTTGACGTTCATTAAGGTTCTAAAAAGGAGATTAGACGTATTAAGGTCACGTATTTAGTTGCTCAATGTATTTTGATTGTTGCAATAGCTTAACCAAGGCAACTCCTAAACCTGCGACGGCAACCAAACTGCTTAGACTGACACTTATCATCATCCCAAGCCAAGCTGGTAACTGGAGTCCCAAGATACTGGGCGGCGGGAAGAACATCCAAAGATATCCCCCGACAATAACGCCAATTACCACAGATGCGATGGCTGAGGCTGGTACTAGGTTTTCCTTGTACCTGTGGATAATATAGCCCGCTACTAAGTTTGCTAGTGCCCCGAGTACGATGTCGATGGGGCTCATAAACCAATATGTGTTGGCGACAAGCGCTCCAAGAGTCACACCGTAAACAACCGGTAACCCAAACAAAGCAGCTAATGGTATCAATACGTCCGCAAGCCTGAGCTGTACCGGACCGAAACTAATAGGTGCGAGAACAATAACCATTGCCGCATAAAGCGCAGCAATAATTGCGATTAAACTGATTTCTTTTGTCTTCATACTACTCTCCTCCTTGCCACGGGATTTGTAAGGCGGAACGGGTAGGAGGGCCCACTCACCCGCCGAACGGGTAAAGCTCCAATGTCTCTTAAAACCGTTTCTGACGTTATGTGTGCAAATCACTACATATAACACGTTAATTCCACCAACGTTGGAGTCAAAACCAGAATACATACCGGGGGATCAGGTTTTTATTCACCTTTTCCTGGTCTCCCCCATTCCCTTTATCGAGCCGTCAGGTGTATAATCTTGCCCTTGATCTCGTGTGCCCTTCTGTCGATGACTTTCCCAAACTCCTCCATCTCAGTGAGACTTATGGCCTCCTTGGAGTGCATCTTGTAATAAACGAAGTAGCTGAATGCCTCGGAGTAGATCTTTCCGAACATGGCGGACTCTGCGGATTCTAGTAGGCCCTCTTTCTCTAATTGCTTGAACGTGTTATAGCTTAGCTCAAGCCGCCTGTCGGTTAACTCGTCGTCCATTGCCTGCTCTACGATTCCTCGGGCTACTGCTTCCATGATGAGTTCATTCCTCTTTGCTGTTTTTGATTAAAAGGAATAACGGAGGGATGAGACCGACGACTGACCAGTAACATGGATCAATATGCCTCCTATGTAATACTGTTCCATGTTTTTCGGAACAAACTGTTTTTCCTTTAAATAGGAACCCTCTAAATATCTGGGCATAGTCTCTCTTGAGCATGAAGGCGGCTCGGTTTGACTACCACGTCCATGAGTCCCACTCAAGAGACGCAAGGGAATCCACAGTACAATTATACATCGAAGCCGCCGAGGCCAGGGGTATTGAGGAGATCTGTTTCACCACTCACCTGATAACTACCGGGCCGGATGTGGATTTGGGAATCAGGGACCATGAGATCGAGGGGTACGTCAACAACATCCACGAGTTAAACGAGACCACGGATGTACACCTTAAGCCCGGTCTGGAAATAGATTATATCAAGGGGAATCAAAGTCGGGTCGAGCGGGTCATTGAGGAGTTCAACTGGGACTTTATTCTGGGTAGCGTCCACCTCGTGGGAAAATGGGACGTCGGCTCAAGGAAGAGGAGCCCTGGGTTCTTCGATGGTAGACCCCTTGTTGAGGCGACCCATGATTACTATGTCCTGTACAAGGAGGCAATCGAGACCGGTTATTTTGATATGATGTCCCACCCCGATTACTGGAGAAGGTACATCCACCAGAAGCACACAGAGGCTGCGAGATGGGAGGACTACAGCGATGCTTGCTTGGAGTCAATTGATGCGCTGAAGAGCTATGATATGGGCGTCGAAGTGAACACTTCAGGAAGACGTCACGCTCATGGGATCCAGTACCCCATCAGAGAGTTCCTTGTTGCAGTCTACGACACCGGAATCCGAAAAATGAACATAGGCAGCGACTCTCATCTGCCGGAACACCTGGGTTTCTGGTTACCCGAAGCGGTTGAGATGCTGAAAGGAGTAGGCTTCAAACATATCACCAGTTTTAGCGGGCGTAATGCAATCATGAACCCTATCGATTCAGTAGTAAGAACAGTGAAAAACAGGTAGAGCCCTCTCTACCCCATGACTGACCATCCTTTAAGCCAGATTCTTCCCAGCTTTGATTCTCACAGCTACCACGCCGGCATCAACATGGCCTTCTCCGAGGTCGTGGGTGCAGGGTGCAAAATGCTGGCCCTCAGCAGCACCTACAGCAGAGAGTACGCTGAGGAGATGCTAAGTGCGACAAGGCACGCAGCCGAGGAGTATAACACCCTCCTATACATTGAGCCTGACCTCCTGGTCACGAAGCTATTTCCCAAGGATGTCGCCAAGGACAAGACTGTCATCCTCATAGCACATAACCAATCCGTTCTAGATGAATATCATTCACTGAAGAAACTCAAGATTGAGAGCGACGAGAAGGGTAACCCGGATGAGATTGAGGACGAGATCGCCAGAAGATTCGGTGTCCTCCTCAGCTATGATAAGGCCACCTTAGAACGGCTGCTGGCTAAACACGGCTAGGTGGGCGGTGGCCGAGAGCCAAGTGTAAACGGAACCTCTATCACTTCCCCGTCTCGGATCACGTTCATTGTTACGATATCTCCGGGTGAAGTATTCCTCGTTAGGTAGACCTGGAGTTCGTAGAATGTCTCCATTATAACCCCGTTTATCCCGATAATCACGTCGCCGCCAATGGAATATGTAAACCCTCCAATAATTACGGTATCTGAGCTATCCAGGATACCTGCAATGTCAGCGGGCCCCCCTTCAAGAATCTCAACAACAAGAGTTCCCTTGGTGGTATTGATGAGTCCCATCGCCTCAGCGAACTGGGGTGCCAGGTTAAGTCCACTAACACCGAGCCATGGATGCTCGTAGCTTCCATTCTCGATTAGAGCCTCTACCTCTCTCTGGATGGTGTCGGAGGGGATGGCGAAACTGATTCCACTAAACTCACTTGTACTACTGATGATTGCCGTGTTCATCCCGACGACCTTCCCTTTCAGGTTAAACAATGGTCCCCCACTGTTGCCTGGATTGATTGCGGCATCCGTCTGTATCACGTCCACTATGGCATAATTATTGATTGTACTCATCTGCCGTCCTGTGGCACTGACTATGCCCGCGGTCATGGTGTTGTCAAGCCCGAACGGGTTACCTATAGCCGTCACCGTTTCGCCCACCAAAAGGTCGGCACTAACGCCGATTTCCAGTGGGAACAGGGGTTCATCCGATGCGTTGATCTTGATTACAGCCATATCGCTGTATGGATCTCTACCCACTAGGGTTGCTTGAATAATAGTCCCGCTTTGGAATGTGACTCGGATCCAGTTTGTATTCTCAACGACGTGGTTGTTTGTGATAATATGTCCGTTTGTATCATAGATCCAACCGCTTCCCGACCCGATATCTGTCTCAATAAGCACCACGCTGTTACGTGTGGTGTTGTAAAGCTCGATGAAGCCTAGGTTGGGTGTATTATCGGGTAGGCTGGAGATACGTACCTCGTCCTGGAGCGCCTCTATCTCTTGGATCGCGCTATTTAGTTGGAACCCGAGGTTTTCCACCTCTGTGGATAGGGCTGCAGTTTCGACATCGTTTCCCCCATACGTGGTGGAGAACATCAGGACGCCAACGTTCACGACCATCATCGCCACGACGATGACCCAGAGCATATTGTCCCTGTTTCTGGTAGAGTACTCATCACTCAAATCTAATCAGAGAAGATTTCGGGAAGGTAGTGTAAAAACATATGTCCCAATACCCGTTAAAATGGGAGGATTAGTCCACGTAGTGCTTGTAGGTATGGTCTCTGAGCTTTTGGTACACGATTTTCATGATTTCGTCAGACGGTACCCTGAACGTGGGGTGGTCGCTTTCGCCCTGTGGTGTCCTTTCAAGCTCTCCGTTTCTCCAGGAACTCACTGCCTCAGTCATCAACGCTCCAGCCTCCACAAGCGTAAGCCAGCACATCTTCTCGTATGTGTCGCCCTTGTGAATGGATATCTCCCGTTTTCCGACTATATCTCCCGTGTCAATGCCGGGGTCAATGAAGTGGCATGTCGAGCCGATTGGGATATCGTAGTACACTGACCACGCCGGGCTCGCAGAGCCTCGTACCTCTGGCAGAAGACCTGGGTGGGAGTTGAGCATACCGTCCTGTGGGATTCTGAGTATGCGGTCCCTGATTATCCTTGTTCCGCCCAGAACTCCGAGGTCCGGATTTAACTCCTGAAGGAGCAGCCTACATGTCTTCTTGTTGTGGTGGGGAACCTTGTACCTTGGGATATCCTTTCCCTCAAGAAGCTCGGTGAATGTCGGGGCGACCCTGTGACCCATGATCCTCTCAAGGAACTTTCCCTTCTCCTCCTCGGCTATATCTGAGGCTTCCTCGATGATTGCCATAGGATAGTGTTCCGCTTCCATGAGTTGCATCAACATCTCCCTACCATACGGGTGCTCTTCCAGAACCATGAAAACGAACTGTTTACTGGGCATGCGCAAAATGGGGGTGGATTAAGTTAATAATGTTCCTAGTAGAGGGCGCCTGCCAGCGCGTTACTGCAGTTACAGGTCCTCTCATCTGGGATCTCTGTTAAACCGCTCATTATGAGCTTCTTGAAGTTAGCGCTGTTGCCTTCCATAGTCTCAAGTACCTCGGCTGCGCTCACGGGCTTGTCGGCCCAGACATCATAATCCGTGACCATTGCCACGCTGACGTAGCAGATCTGCGCCTCCCTTGCCAGGATCACCTCTGGATACATTGTCATCCCTATTATATCGCATCCCCATTGCCTGAACAGCTTAGATTCGGCCCTGGTGCTAAACCTGGGGCCTTCAATACAGACATAGGTTCCCTCTTTGTGTACCGTGAGGCCCTGCTTCTTGGCGTGGACTCCGAAGAACCCGTGGAGCTGGGGGCAAATTGGGTCAGCTGCACTGATGTGGCAAATCTGCCCGCCCTCATAGAATGTGTCTATGCGCTTCCTCGTCCTGTCAATGAACTGGTCAGTGATTACAAAGTGGCCAGGCTCATAATCCATCCTGAGGCTGCCCACCGCGCTGCTGGCGATGATGCGTTTGACTCCCAGCTTCATTAATGCCCAAACGTTCGCCCTGAAAGGGATCTTGTGTGGTGGGATGATGTGTCCGTCCCCGTGCCTTGGGAGGAATGCTATTCGCTTTTCCTCGTATTCCCCGATGGTTATTGTGGCTGATGGAGAGCCGTAAGGTGTGTGAACCTTTACCCTCTCTGCGTTATCAATGAGTTCTGGGTCATAGACCCCTGTCCCTCCTATGATCGCTAAATCAGCTGATGGCTTTGACATGCCTTGCATATCACGTGTAAATACGATAAATGTTTGGTTTTGGAATCTACAGCAACGTTTAAGACCTTGGCGCCGCTCCTCCGGTGGAATATAAAATGGAGAAGTCCCGCCACTATGCGCTAATATTGCTCACAACGATATGCATCACCTATTTTGCTGAGAACTTCCTTAGAAGCGCGGCGGGGGCCTTGACTCCACTACTCATCGAGGAGTTAAACATCAGTCACAGCTCTATGGGCATGCTGATCTCTGCTTACTTCTTCATCTACGGTGTCATGCAGGTGCCCAGTGGAATTCTCAGCGACAGGCTGGGGGCAAGGAAGACTATCCTGTACTTTACGGTACTGACTATTGTCGGGATTTTCCTGTTCTGGTGGAGCAAGAGCTACGAGTTTCTCTTCATTGCCCAGTTCCTCATCGGGATCGGGTGCAGCACATTCTACATCAACGCAGTAAGACTGGTATCCGCCTGGTTCCCAGCCAACAGAAAGGCAACTGCAATAGGCATACTTAGCGCATCAAGCGGTCTTGGAAACTTTATCTCATACATGGGGTTCCCCCTAGCGGTCGAGAGGCTGGGCGGATGGAGGACTCTATATCTTTGGATGAGCATACTCCTCGTGATCAACTGGGTCATGAATATCTTCCTTCTCAAAGACAAGGGCGATATCCAAGTACACACGTCGAGGCCGGACAAACCTCCTGTATTGAAAAGCATAGTTGCGACCCTCAAAGACAAGAGGTTATACCCCTTCTTCGCCGGTTACATGCTGAGCACGACCGCGTGGGTCTTCATGAACTGGATGCCCCAGTTCCTAATTGACGTCAGGGGAATGACCTACATCCAGGTCGGTCAGATCGCAAGCCTGGGTACCATCGCGGGTATCCCCGGTTGTATCCTCGTCTCGGCGATAAGTGACAGGCTCAAGAAGAGGAAGGCTCCACTACTGGGCTTCTCGATTCTAGCATCAGCTATACTGATAGTGTTCCTTAACCTACCAACCTCAACACCAATCTACGTATTCTCGGCTCTGAACTTTTTAATGGGGTTCGCGTACAGCTACTGGGTACTATACTTCAGCATGATCCCCGAGACCCTTCCGCCCCAGAAGGCCGCTGTAGGGCTTGGCTTGGTCAACGGTCTTGGCACGATAGGCTTCAGCATCTTCACCCCAATCTACGGGTACTTTGTTGACATTACGGGGTCATACACTACATCGAATACCCTGATCCAAGTGCTGTCCCTGATGATGCCGCTGATATTCTTCCTCTTCATAAAGGAGTGTTACGGCGGAATCTACGACGACGAGTAATACATAGAACCAGAGGATCGTCTACTATTATTCGTTAACTACATACATTATCCTTAAGTGCCTCAACAGTGACTAGATTTCCCGAGGTGCAAGAGACTCAATAAATTTAACCCGGAAGGGTATCCAGAATCCGATAAACTTCTCGTGACATGCGGGCTACCATACGTCAATGGTCCCATGCATATCGCCCATCTCCGAACGTACTTCCCCGCAGACATCTATGTCAGGTACCAGCGCAAGCTGGGGAGGGACGTATTATTCTTCTGTGGGAGCGACACACACGGCACACCGATAACGGTGAAGGCCGAGGAGCAGGGCACAACACCGGAGCGGATAGCCAAACAGTATCATGAACATTTCAGACAAATATTCCCCAGGCTGGGAATATTCTTCGATAACTACGGAAGCACTAATGACCCCGTGAACCATCACAGGACCAGGGCGATAGCCATGAACCTCATCGAGAACGGCTACATCTACCAGAAGGACGTGACGTTACCCCATTGTCCATCATGCGATCGTTTCCTCCCCGATAGATACATGGAGGGAACCTGTCCCCACTGCGGGACGGATGCCCGTGGCGACGAATGCGACCAAGGATGCGGCGTGTACCTAGAGCCTGGGGAGATATTGAACCCCAGATGCACTATATGTGGAACTACGGCTGAGTACAAGGAGACATCGCATCAATTCCTGAAGCTAACTGCCTTTGAGAGCTTCCTCAAAGAGTTCCTTGAGAGACTTGGAGGGACAGAGAATGCTAGGAACTACGCCAAGGGATGGCTCAAGGGAGGCCTAAAAGACTGGAATATCACTAGAAACCTTGATTGGGGGATCCCGTTCCCCGGCTCAAAGGACCTGACATTCTATGTCTGGTTCGATGCCCCAATCGGCTACATCGGTAGCACGGAGGAGTGGGCAGAACGAACGGGAGGCGACTGGGAGCACTACTGGAAGGGACCAGGCAGGCTAATCCACTTCATTGGAGGGGACATAGTCTACCACCACTGCCTCTTTTGGCCCAGTATGCTCAAGGGGGCAGGTTACAGCGTCCCCGACGCAGTTGTCGCCAGTGGAATGGTAAAAGTGGAGGGCCATAACTTCAGCAAGGCAGGGGCTATGTACTCTGGGTCGAGGACGAGTACCTTGAGGAGGGTCTGGACGCTGACTCGCTCCGTTATTACATTGCTAGCTACACGGGTCACACAAGAGACCTTGACTTTAGCTGGAAAACCTACGCGGCCAAGCTCAACAAGGAACTCGTGGGCATTCTGGGGAACTTCATATACAGGAGCCTCCTCTTCGCGTACAGGAACTATGGTAAGGTACCCTCGGGTTTCATCGAGCCCGAGATAGAAGGAGCAGTTAAGAAGGCCATCGAGGACATCAGAGTGTACGTCCAAAACTATGAGTTCAAGAAGATCTGCGACACCCTGCTGGGGCTCGCCATAACTGGCAACAAATATCTCCAGGAGAGGGAGCCGTGGAAGCTTAAGGAGACTGACCCAGACGAGGCGAGAGATGTCATCCACAACGCCTTGTGGCTCAGTAGGGCGATAGCCATACTTGGGGAGCCCGTGTTCCCGTTCCATGCATACGAGGTCTATAGGCAGCTGGGACTTGACGGCAACAGCTACAGCTTGGACGAAGCACTGAGGGCAGTGAACATCGGTCGCAAGCTCACCAAGCCAAGGCCGCTCTTCAACCAGTTATCTGAGGAGAGGCTCCAGGAGCTGGAGGCGACTTTATCCCGTAGGATATCGATGGCCTCAGGCAACTCCTCATAGCAACAAATAGAAGCCCTCACAAGACTATTCTTTCTGAACACAATGGAGCTCAAGCTGGATCTTCACATACATTCAGAATATTCCCCTGACAGCTTCAACTCAATCGACGAGATCAACAAGCGTATCGTGGAACAGGGATTCGACGGGTACGCGCTTGCAGACCATGATACCCTCAAGGGGCTTGATGAAGCCCGGGAGAAATCCGGTGATCTGGTCTTCATTCCTGCGATTGAGATATCTGCCAGAAGAGCCCACGTCGTGGCCCTTGATCCAGTCGAGGTCGTACCTCCGGGATTGAGCCTCCCTGAGACCGTTGACCTCATCCATGATCAGGGAGCGACAGCCATACTGGCGCATCCTTACGGATTGCCCAGGAGCTGGCCCCAGTTGCATCAGGTTGAGTCCGCTAACCTTGATGCTATAGAGGTTGCCAACAGTGCACAGGTCCCATATGATGTCATCTGCAACTTGAACCAGAAGCTTGCTGACCGGTTAGGATTGCCGACCACCGGGGGGAGTGACTCACATATACCTGGGACGGTGGGGAGGTCCTATACAATTGTTGAATCCGAGTCAACCGATTATCTAGATGTAATTAACGCGATCAAATTAGGTCACACTAGAACTGGTGGATCATACACCAAGTTTGGCGAGTGGTTCGCCAAGAATGTACGGAAAAGGATGCGTTAGGGTTAATCCCAGCCCGCTTCCATGTCATAGAGTTCTACACCAAGGTCGATTTTCGTCGTGGCTCTGCCGACGCTATCTTCCATGTTGTACAAATCCATCTCTTCCAGTGCCATTACCCCCTTGATTATTCCCGTTAGGTCCAATACGGGCCTAATTTTTGATCCCCACAGGAACTTGTAGGTGTCCTGCAATAACTCTGAACGAGAAAAGTTTCTCGCTTTTTCAACTAGTACCATGTCTCTTTTTTCTCCCCCAATTTAGCCCTGACGCGTAATGTCCTACACACAACTATTTTGTCTCAATAAGTTGGGTTTATCAGAGCTAACCCTGTAATATAATGCAAATCTAATAACATCTCCCGTATTACCGACATGCTAGGTTGTATTGGTACTGTTAAATATCCTCATGGAAAGAGGGTAACTTTCGATATTCTCATTCGATGAGAGTAACTGTATATTATCCCTCCACTATGATGCGTTCTCTTGATAACAGAAACAAGTCAAAACGGCGAGGAAATTCACCCGAAAATATAATTGATAATACAACGATTCATTGTAAAAAATAGCCGTTGGATTTATATTTACTTTCACTCACCCCACCCCTAATCCGGTGGGTAATGGTAATTACTTTATATGCTTCGTCCCCCCGCACCGTTTAATAAACACCAAATCCCCCAAAAGAAGGAATCCCAATGCCCAATGTACACGTAAAGTCCTATGGATGCAGCGCGAACACAGCTGACGCAGAGATAGCGAAAGGCGTGCTCATCGAAGACGGGCATGCCCTGGTGGACACCCCAGAAGAGGCCGATATCAACATCATTGTAACATGCGTCGTCAAGACGCCTACGGAACAGAAGATCTCAAGGGAACTCAGGGAGCTGGAGGCATCTGGAAAACCCCTCATTGTGGCTGGGTGCATGCCCAAGTCCATGAACAGCAGAGTCAACCAGCTGGTCCCTTCTGCAAGTATGGTGGGTCCGGATGACATAGAAAGAATGGCAGAGGCAGTTCACCATGCGCTCAACGGTAAGAAAGTGAACTATATCAACGGCGAGCCCACGGACCGGACCTGCCTCCCGCGGGTCAGGGCAAACAACTTGGTCCACATAGCCCCTATCAGCACGGGCTGCCTGGGAAACTGCAGTTACTGCATAGTCAAATTCGCCAGAGGGAACCTCTGTAGCTTCCCTGCTGAAAAGATAATCAAGGACATCACGGATGCCGTCGCCGATGGGTGCCTAGAGGTCTGGGTCACAGCGGAGGACACCGCGCTTTACAACCACGACGGGATCAGGCTTCCAGAACTGCTGAACATGATCACTGCTGTGGAGGGCGAGTTCAGGGTCAGGGTGGGGATGACCACCCCAAACAGCCTCGACGAGATAATGGACGAACTGATTGCGTCACTCGATCACGAGAAGATGTACAAGTTCATCCACATACCCATCCAGGCGGGGAACGACGAGATATTGCATTCAATGCGGCGAAAGTACACGCTCAAGGAGTTCAAGGAGGTAGCCAACAAATTGAGAGCTGCTTACCCCGAGATAGGAATCAGCACCGACATCATATGCGGCTTTCCCGGTGAGACCGAGGAACAGTTCCAGGACTCACTCGATCTCGTCACGTGGCTTAGGCCTGATGTCCTCAACATCAACAGGTTCTGGGAGAGGCCAGGGACTGATGCAGCCACAATGCCTGGAAGGCTACACGGCAGAGACACCAAGCAGCGATCGCGCAGAATGACAAACCTTTGGAAAGAGCTCGCCGTCGAGGTGGGGGAGAGATGGCTCGGCTGGGAGGGAGAGATCCTATTGACCGAGGACGGGAAGAACGACACAAAGGTGGGTCGAAACTACGTGTACAAGACCGTGGCTGTAAAAACAGATGCCCCCCTGGGCTCATTTATCAGGGTGAAAGTGAAGGGGGCCGGCGTGGGTTTCCTGACCGGCGACCAAGTCTAGGGCTCTTTAGGTCCCTGCGACTCAACGTACTCGGCCACGTCTTCAAGCAGTTCCTTGCAGTCAAAGACCACGCCGCCCTTGATTGTCCAGCGGACTCCCCCTCCGTGTGTCACAGTCTTCCCGTCCTCGCCGTAGATGTTGATGCCAGTTCCATACATCACCTTGAAGTTGTCCAACGGATTTCCGTCGATGATGGCTATATCTGCCGGTGCCCCTTGCCTGAGACCGTGGCCCCTGTCCTCATCCCTGAGGCACTTGTGAGCGTTTGTGGTGGCGATTTGTATGACGTCAATGGGGTGTATCCCCGCCTCCTGGTAGAGCTCAAGCTCCCTGATGAGGGCGAACCCGAAGAGCGCATAGATGAATGCGGTGTCGCTGCCCGCCACCAGTGTTCCCCCGTTGTCGAAGAAGTACTTGACCCAGTCCATCCATATACTATATTTCTGCTTCCACGCGATCTCGTCGCTGGTCTTCCAGTTGAAGAAGTGAGTGGCGTGCCTTCCTGGGCTGGGACTGTAAGCCTCCCAAAGCTGCCTCACGGTGTACATCTCGTGCCATGGTAGGGATTTAACCCTCTGATAGTCCCTGTGACCCTCATATACCACCATGGTGGGGTCCCACACGGTCTTGTTCTCAAGGAGTGTGTCAAACACGGCCCTGACCCTGTTAGGGTACTTGGCTGCCTCGGTCCAGATGTACCCGCTCATCCTGAACCTGTCAACCTCGTTGGCGTAGTTATAGCCCGGTGGGAACGATTGGGTCCCCGGTATCGCCGCCTGTGGTATCCCATATGTGTGCTCGATGCTCAGCATCTCCTTGGCGGCGTTGCTCGATATCACGGCGTCTAGGTCGCAGTTCACGGGATGGTGGATCGCTATCCCCGCTGGTAATCCTACCTTCCTGACCTCGTCGGCCATGGCTTCCACCATCTCAGATGTGACATGGGGCCTTGGGATGGACTTGATTCCGTCCACGCCCATCTCCTTCAGCTTCCTGACTGCAATTCTGGCCTCCTCAACGGAATGTACCTCCACAGGCCAAGAGCCCAGGACCACGATTCGGGGTGCGGTTATCTCGTTCCTCTCGCTGAGCCTTTTGTGCTCAAGGAGTTTCTCGTCCGTGTTGAACCCACAGGTGCGTATAGTGGTGATGCCGTGAGCCAGGAAAAGGTTGTAAGCGTACTCTGTCCCCTTGGGGCCGCACTTGTCGTCGGCGATGTTGATATGGACGTGCATGTCAACGAGTCCAGGGGTCACGTACATACCCTTCGCCTCGATAACGTGGTCCGCCTCCTGTCTCTTGTTCTTGTAACGAGCGAGACTGATGGAGTCCACGTTCTGTATCTGCTTGATCTTTCCCTTCTCAACCAAGATATCGCATGGGCCGTATGGTGGCGTCCCCTTCCCGTTAACAATCATTGCATCCCTGATAACCAGGCTCCCGTACTCTTTTCCCTTTGACATGGATCAGAGTCACCCCTCGAATTGATAATATTAACCACCAGAAACACCTATCAACGGATCAACCACCTTTGATCAAATATGCTGAAGGGAAAGAAGGTCAACGTCCGGCCCTTAGAGTCACGTGACCTTAACTGGTTCACCGAGTGGAACAACGATCCCTGTTACACGGGTCCGTACGAGCCCATGGATGTATCAGGCAGAGATGCAATCGAGAAATGGTTCAGCCAGGAGAACAGTAACTCGTGGTGGGTCATAGAGGACAAAGACGGGAACCCCGTGGGGCAGGTTATAACGGGACCAGACTCGACCCACCAATTCATCGGCTACATCGTCCACCCAGATTCAAGGGGGAAGGGCTACTGCACCGAGGCCTTGGAGATCATGGTGGATTATCTGTTCCTGTCAAGGAACATCGTCAGGGTCCAAGCCGAGACAAACCCGGAGAACACGCCATCTATCAGGATCCTTGAGAAGGTGGGGTTCACATTTGAAGGTGTAAGGCGCATGGTGTTCTTCTCGCAGGGCAAGTTCAACGACGGCTCGATGTACAGCATCTTGAGGGATGAATGGGAACCAAGAGTATTATCCAAGGACTCAAAAATCTAACAGAGAATAGGGATATTCTATAATTTTCTTCTCAGCGGTAGCTTCAGGACAAATGTGGTGCCCTTTGCGCTTGTCTCGCTCATCTCCAGCGAGCCGCCGTTGGTCTCTATGGTATTCTTGCAGAACGCCAACCCTAGACCACTGTGCCCCTGTTTCGTGGTGTTGAACGGCTGGAAAAGCTTGTTCAAGGCTCTATCCTGTATTCCCATGCCCGTGTCCCTCACCTCGATGGCCATGTCATATTGAGATGTGACCTTCATCGATAGGGTTCCCCCTCCCGGCATGGCCTCTATGGCATTGTTCAGAAGGTTCCTGAGTATCCTGGTGAAGCTGGTCTCGTCAATCTCCACTATCAATAGTGCCTCGTCGTACTGAGTCTTTACCCTGACGTTTCTAGGCAGGAAGGTCTCGTCAAGGACCTTCCTCATGAGCTGGTTGACCTCGATGAAAGCATCCCCTAGTGAGTTGCTTGAAACCGTTTCGCGTATCTTCTCAGCGACTTGTAGTGAGACCTCGGCGTTTGCGTCGATACTGTCCGCTATCTGTGGGATCAACTCGGGCTGGTTGCGGATCAACAGGCTGGCGTTGATGATGCTGAGGATGTTTTTCTGCAGCTCACCTTTGACCATGGTGGTCACCTTCTCAGCGTGGTCCAGACGGCCCAGGGCGTAGTTGAGATTCCTGCGTTTTTCCTCCTCCTCTATCGCATCCTCGTCATTCCGTTTTATCCTGTTGAACGTGAACGCGACGTGATATGCGAGCGTTTCTAGGAGCTTCCTGTCGTCCTCTGTGAAGTCGTTTAGCTTCAGACTCTCAACGTTTAGCACGGCCACTGTTTCCCCGTTGAGCACGGCGGGCACTGCCAGCTCCGATTTTGCATCAGTTGGCCCCCTGATGAACTCCGGAGTCTTTGATGTGTCAGGGACGAGAATGCTCTTCGCTTCCCTAACAGCCTTCGTGGTTATACCTTTCCCGAGGATGGGCATGGTGAGGTCCATATACTGGGCTCCTCTAATTCCCAGGGTCTTTAACTGTGAGCCCTCGACTATGTGGAATGTTATTGTCTGATACTCAAAGACGGTTTCCATGATGTCCAGAGTCTTTTCAGATACCTCCTGGATGGTTACTGCCGAGCTAAGCCGCATCGCCTGCTGGTATATGGCATCAAGGCGTTCCGCGTTTCTCTTTTTCTCGGTAATGTCTCTAATGAAGACGAGGTGCGCTTCCTCACCTTGGTAGGTGGTCTTGCTCAGGGTGACCTCTCCTCCCCTCATGGTTCCATTATCTGTCCTGAAATCTATCCCAAAGACGTAGCTTGAGCCATCCGCTGGCGGGTTAAACTGGTCTTCGATATCAATGAAGTACTCCCGGATGTCTCTCCCGACGCCGCTTTCCATCTTATCAAAGCCGATTAGCCTGCTGGCTGATTTGTTCAGGAATTGTATCTTGTTATCCTTCAGAATGACGATGGCGTCCCTGCTCTCCTCGACCACTTTCTTGTACAGTTCATCCGTGCGGTGCTTCTCCACCGTGTCCCTGATCCTCTTGGCAAGTACCTGGAAATGTGTTGGCTCTCCCTCTTTTCGGAGGTAGTCGTCTATTCCGGCATTGAACGCTTTCTCGGCTACCTCCTCGCTTCCCTGACCCGTGTACAGAATGAACGGGATGTTACTATTCTCACGAAGTTTCTCGGCGAGCTCGACGCCGTTCATGCTCAGCATCTTGTAATCGCTAATAATACAGTCGAAGGCATTCTCCTTTTGCAACCTCAAGGCTTCTTCTGGGGAATGAATTGATCTTACCATGAGGTCTTTGTCAATTTGCTCAAGGAACAGCTTGGTTAACTCCAGTTGGGTTTCCTCATCATCTACGTGGAGTATTCTAAGCGGGCGTTCACCTGTCATTATTGTCGTCTCTGAGCGGTAATATATGAAGAATAAATGGGTGTTTTAAAGTTAATAATGTTTGGAATACTATTTCTATTAAATCCGTTTGAATATTTTTTAGATTAAATTTGTTCTAGATAATGAATTACCAATTGGTTGGAGTATATTTTAAGTAAATTAATAAGAGTTGGTATTATGTCAAGACATTTTTCATAGATTAAAAAAGAAACACAATGTCACTATAACATGAGACAATGCCATTATATGGGAGACAAAGATGTATTCATCTTCGAATAAGGTTAATAACGAACCCCATACTCTGAACACGAAATGGTGGCCCTAATCAAAGAGGTATTGCCCGCAATAATAGCCTCGGACCAGGAGGGACTTGACGAGATGCTTAACCGAGTAAAGGATTTCGCTGGAAACATTATGCTGGACCTGATGGATGGAAAACTGGTCAAGGCCTCATCACTGGACTTTCCCATGAGCCTACCGGAAGGACCCCGGTACCAGTTCCACGTAATGGCAGTTGATCCCATTCAGAGATTGATTAATGCCCCCGATGAGGTTGATACAGTCGTGCTCCACGCAGAGACCCTTGACGATATCGAAGTGGCCGTCGAGGCGGCCCACGAGAAAAAGGTCAAGCTCTTCATAGCCTTGAACCCGGAAACTCCCATCAGTGTACTGGAACCATACCTTGACAGACTCGATGGCGTGCTCATTATGTCCGTTCACCCAGGCCAGTACGGGGCAAAGTTCCTGCCTGAGCAGCTTGAAAAGGTCAAGGAGATCAGGGCACATTCTGAGACCATTACTATCGAGGTTGATGGCGGCATGAACGACAAAACCATGGTGACTGCCGTCAATGCTGGCGCAAACCAGATCGCGTCTGGCTCGTATATCATGAAGAGCGGTGACCCCGAGGCGGCCTACGAGTCCCTAAGGGCCCTCTTCTAATACTCGGCATCGAACAAGTTTATTATCAACAGACCACTGACCAACGGAGAAACGGAGGGAGAAGACTTGGCAAAGGGATTGAACGTAGTATCCGAGGGGCAGCGAATCAACCTGCGCGTCTACCAGAGATTCTTCTATCCGGTTACCCAGAAATGGGAGGGCGAGGAGTTCATCGTTTACTCTGACACCGGGAGGCAGAGAGAGATCAACTACAACCATATCGAGAATTACGGCCTTGATGATCCATTCGCCAGGGACAGGTTGGTACGGCTGGCTAGAGCCCTAAATGCATTGGAATGTCAAAAAGGTGAAAGAGGCATCAAGGAGTGCAGAGTGACCATCTGCACGAACAAGGAGCTGTTCGACCCCACGACTGTAGATATCAAGTATGTCCCTTTTGACCCGGAAAGGCTCCAGAGCCTCGTAGCCAAGATTAAGATCGAACGCCGTAAGATCGAGTGGCGTAAAAGAATGAAATCTTAGTTGAGGCGGGCGTCGAACTCGTCCAGTACTGCCTGCAAATGCTCCTTCGGAATCTTCATGCCGCATGCCCTGCTATGGCCTCCCCCGAATCCACCGTACTTTGACGCAATCTCCTTACACATATCGCCCAGGTGCTCCTTTAGCATCATCTCCCCCCTGAGGCTCATGTTGTAGTGCTCGCCATTGGTCTTGTAGCTGATGCCGACATCTGTTCCCAGAGTGTCTATCAGGAGATTCGAGATACCCCCTGTACTGTAATCATTGATTGACTCCATAAACGCGACCCTTCCCTTCACAATAGCGTTCCCTGGGATCAGCTCCTTCATCTGGGTCATCTCCTCAAGGCTCTGGATCGACTTTTCCACTAGCCCCGGTATCCTGTGGGGATAACTGAACTTGCTCAGCTCATCAAGGACCAGGCGTTTGAAGTCCATAGTCTGGTCTCCTCCAAGGGCGTGGGTCAGTAGCTGTGCCTCGTGCTGAGCGAACTTTCGGTCCAACTTTGCCATAATCGGGCCTGCTAGAGGTCCGTTTTCGAACATATCAGAGATAGCGGCGTAGGCAGCGAGACGTTTTCCTTCCTGTCCCAGCTGTTCCTTGAATGTGTCGTAGACCAGCACAGAGGCGCAGTCATCTGTCTGAAGCCTGATGGTTACACCCGCCTCAGTGAGGCGCTCCATCAACTCAGGGCTCATCTGGTGGTGGTCGATGATATGGACGTCCGCAAATTCCCGTATCCTTAGAAGCTCCGACTCAAGGGAGTCCCTTACGTTCAGGTCACATATGTAAAGCACATCTACTGGGAGTTTGACGTCTTGAAGTGCCTTCTCCAGGTTGTCGTAGTTGGCTAGGTATATGTCGCTCTCTCTGGCTCTCTTGAGGAAAGCGCCACATGTGAGCCCGTCCGTATCGTCGCCGTGTACTATCGATAGAACTGTCATCTTATTGTCCCCGAATTTTCTTTTAACTTAGAGGCGTCATTAAAAAAGGGTGGGGTACCCCTTGAAACCATCGATTATTGATGGTTAATATTTCAAATAGTAGTAGTGGGTTCTATTTCGACATGTCAAACGAGATGGCTATTGTGCTCATCAACATGAAACCGGATGCCGAGGGCATAACAGAGTCCCTAAATGCCATAGAGGGTGTTAAGGAGGTCCATGGCCTCTACGGGATCTACGATATCATCGTGTTCGTTGAGGCGGAGTCCATGAGCGCGTTGAAGGATATTATCAACACCAAGATCAGGCGGCTAGGGGACATCAACGCAACGCTGACCATGATAGTCGGTTAATTCCCTAGTACCCTTTCCCAGGATCACATATATTGTTGAGTTTCTCTCCTTTCACGTAACGTTCCAGATTGACGCAGAACTGGTTCACTATCCTGTCACCGATGTATGGACTGCTGTGGCTGTCGTGTGGGACAAGCAGCACGTTCTCCATATCCCAAAATGCATGATCCTCTGGCAGCGGCTCAACTTCGAGGGCGTCAAGGTAAGCACCATCAAACCATTTTCCCTCCAGTGCCTTGATCAGTGATGGCTCCTCTGCCACCGCCCCCCTTCCGATGTTGATATAATGCGACGTGGGCTTCATCGCCCTGAACTCTGCCTCACCAAGCATTCCCTTTGTTTCTGGCGTCAGCGGGGCGGCAACCACAACATAGTCCGCTTCAGGGATATACTCGATGAGCTCCGATACTGGGAACACTTTGTCCACGTTGGGCACCTCTTCGACCCTTCTCTTCGTCCCGATTACCTTCATGTCAAACGCTTTGCACAGCGCCGCTGTCCTCTTCCCTATGTTTCCCAGCCCGATGATGAGGACCGTTCTCTTGTACAACTCATCACATTTTAGTTGGCTCCATAGGTGCTTTTTCTGGTCAATCCTTCTCTGTTTCAGGAGTTTGGCATGATCCAGCATGGCAGTGATGACTGCCTCGGCTATTGGGTAGGTGTGGAGACCGGGGGCGTTTGTGAGGGTTACGGACCCATCGAGCACTTGCGGTGTGATGTTGTCGCTGAAACCTGTGCTGCAGAGTTGTATCCATTTCAGTCCAGGCACGAAGAACTTTTTGTAGTCCTCCCAGTCCAACTCGCCGTGGTAGTGGGTCCTGTTTCCTCCCTCGGCGAGGACCACTTCAAGACCGTCAACATCCATGACTCTGTTCGGGGGAATCTCTATCAGTTCAATATCTGGGCTTATTGCTTTGATCTGCTCCTTGTGTTTGTCCTGGAGCCAGTTGAGGTCACTTTTGGGGAACTGATATCCTCTTGGGATACCGCTAACGGCTACCTTGATGGTCATAGGATGAAGACAGGGGGTATGTTATAGAAAAGGGATTAGGCGGCAATTCTACCAGGTGGGGCCCCGGCCCTCTTTGCCTCGATCCACTCCAGGTAGGACTGGATCACCTTCAGCCCGATGGTTCCAAAGGTGAAGTAGATGAACACCCTCAAGTCCATCCTGATGAGGCTTGTTACGCCTGCTTCCTCGATTGTAAACTCTGTGAGTCCCATGCTCATGATGTTTCCTGCCCCGAGTAGGATCACCGTGAACATTAGTGATGACAGGTTCTGTGCGATAGTTACAAGAAGTGAAATAATGCTTGTCTCGTCAACGAATCCCTTTACCAGCGTCAAGGTGGCTGTTACGGCCCCTATCATCATCATCTGGTTGAACAGGGACGGTAGGTCGAAGCCATATTCCGTGGCCATAGTCATGATTTCTGGGCTCAGGTAGCTAGGCGCGACGTATGGGATACCCACGAATATAACGAGGGTTATCAGAGCCGATATTATGGCTCCTGTTGTGTTCTTTGCCATCACTGGGCGCCTCCTGACATGGTCAAGGTGTTACTGAAACTAATGAGGTCATATAGTGTGGTTACCCGCATATCGATGACCCATGCAACATCAGCGCCCTCCACAAGATACTCCTCCGCTAATGCTTGTGAAAGCGATAACTCAAGGTCCACCGGGACTTGGGACATGGCGGGTATCACAAGCTCTGCTGAGTCACTGACTATCTCTTCATCTCCGTCAACAACCAGGCTAATGGAAACACTGAGCTCAGCGGCGAGATACCCCGGATTGCTAGGAGTGATTGAGAACGGAATGACAACTGGGTCGCCAATCTGGATATCAATCTCTCCCTCCCCCTGTGGTATAGCCGTGGAGAAGACGCTTACCATCGTGTACATTCCTAACACCATGGCCACGGTCCCGGTGAGCTGGACGATGGTTATGAGCAAGCCAATGATCTTAGATGCCTTCATAATCATTCACTGATATCCAATCCCAGTCACGGTATTAAAACTGTAAGCTAATATATTCAAGAAACTACAATACTTCAATTTGTTCTAACTGTAAATAGGCAGTATATGGATGTCTACATGAAAAACCTTTAAAAAACACAAGATTAAGGAGCTATTAAATGGGCATATGCTATCACTGTGGGATTGAAGTAGAACAGCCATTCCGCTGCCCCCACTGTAACTTGACCTTCTGCGATGAACATGGTACTCAAAAGTCGCACAAATGCATGGCCCAAAACCGTCAGCTGTCAGGTGGAACCACTGAACCAGCAGCTACAAAAACTATCCACTTTGTTGAGCCTGAGAAAGAGCCTCAAAAGCCCAGAATTGTGAGGCGGAAGAAGCAGAGGCAAAGCATCTTAGGCGCGGGCGTATCACCGAGGAAATTGGTTCTAGTAGCCCTTATTGTCGCCATTAGTCTGGCAAGCATCATGATAATCAACCAGTGGGAACCCGATCCAGAGCTACCAAATGTAGGCGGGGTTTTCCCGATATCTGCCGAGACCGTGAGGATTCAGAAGTACGTGATTGAGCTTATCAACAAAGAAAGGGACGAGATTGAGTTACTGCCCCTTGTCTATGACAACAACAGTATTGCCCAGAGATACGCCGAAGGCCTTCTGGAGACAGGGGATTTCAAGCACAACCCGGCACTACCCAGGACTATGGGTGAAAATATTGATATCTTCATTGCCGCGGGAGAGTTCAACGCAACTGAAGTCCTGGATTTCCTAGTTTATGGGCAGGTCTACAACGACGCGGACAACAACTGGGGCAACAGGAACAACATCTACTACGAGACCTACACAATGGCAAGTATCGGTATCGCTTATGATGATGAAATATTGTATTTAGTTATTAACTTCAGCTAAGTAATTTCAATTCTATATCGTTTTCTAGGCTGTTCATTTAAAAATGAGGCATGCGGAAGCTAAGGCCCAAGTCAAATCATTTATGGGTGGATTCTTCACCGAAATTAGCTTGTTTGCACTCGTTTATATCGCTAGTTACAACTATCGCACAATGTTTATGTAATAAAAGAAAAAATATTTACCGCCGAAAAACCTCGACGGTGTGCTGAAGGTCGCTCTCACCCAACGCCTGAACCGTGTAAGCAATGAGCTTGCCTAGGTTGTCTAGGTCCGAAAGGCTGATGACCTCGTTCGGGCTATGCATGTACCTGTTGGGCATGCTAATGAGGCCGCAGATTGTACCACCGCGCTCTACCTGGATCGCCCATGCATCAGTACCGCTCCTTGATGGAACACCTTGTCTCTGACATGGAACCTCGTGTTTCACGGCCGCTGACTCCATCATTTCCCATAGCTCCCGTGTAAAGTTGCCGCCAAGGGCAACAACTGGACCCTTGCCTAGCTCTATCCCCGCAACCAGGTTAGCCTTGACGCCCGGTGCCACCGCGTGCGTTACGTCGGTGGCTATCGCTGCCCACGGCTTGATGTTATAAGACGCGATGGTCGCTCCCCTCAGCCCGATTTCCTCCTGGACCGTTGCCACAAAATGGACCTTGATATTCTTCGGAGGATTCTCCTTGAGTATCTCCATGGTCTTGACTAGACCCGCGACGCAACATACATCATCGAAAGCTGGCCCAACGATCTTGTCGGAATCCCTCGTTCCCAGGCGTGTCACATCCAGGTATGGCGTACAGACGGTTCCCGACTTGATACCCAGCTTCACCGCTTCCTCCTTGGAATCCACCCCTAGGTCAAGGAGCATATCCTTCAACGCCGGACTCTTGTCCCTCTCCTTTGCGTCAGTCAGGTGCGCAGCCTTAACGGCAACCGCCCCGATTATATAGTCCTCCGGACCATCGCCTATCCAGACCTTGACTCTGGTTCCGTATGCGACTCTCTTATCCCAGCCGCCTACTTGGGTGAAACCTGCGAACCCGTTGTCCTGGACATGGGTGATCATGAATCCTAGCTGGTCATAGTGGCCCGCCAACATAACATCCCTCTCACCGTCTCCGAGTGTCCCGATCACGTTCCCCATAACGTCGACGCTGACCGTTTCACAATACTTGCTAAATACATCGATGATTCGCTCCCTGCGCTGCTGCTCAAACCCTGTGACGCTCGGGGCTTGCATAAAGTATTGAAGTGTATCGTACAAATCTACCATAGATATCGTTGTGAGTTTCCATTTGGCAAAGTTAAGCTTATTCCCCAAAAGGTGGACAAACCCCCAACGCTTTTACGGGGCTGACAACCCTCAATTTCTATGGATCCAAAACACGCCATTGTCCGAATCCCCGGCAACATGTACACGAGCTGTCTCTCAGAACACCCACTACATCACACCGTGAACCTCAAGAAGGCAAGGGAGCAACATGCAAAGTACTGCGAGACCCTGTCTGAGCTCGGCCTTGAAGTGATTCACGTCCCCCGTGACGACGAGTATCCCGATAGCTGTTTCGTGGAGGACAACGCGGTAGTCGAGAACAACAAGGCGTTGATATGCAGGATGGCGAAAGAGTCACGGCGTGGAGAGCAACCAGGGGTAGCAGCGGTTCTTGAGGAAATCATGCCCATCAAGTGGGCAGAAGCCCCCGCAACTATCGAGGGCGGGGACGTGGTCCATGCCAAAGGTAAGCTCATCAGCGGGATAAGCGGTCGTACCAACCTTGAAGGCGTGGCACAGATGAAGGAATGGCTGGATGTCCCCGTTGCGACAGTATTTGATCCCACTATTATGCACCTGAAGAGCTACGTAACCTACCTCGGCAAGGACATCATGATAGCAACCGAAAAATACGCAAAACACCCCGCGCTGGAGGGATTCAACATACTAATCCCGCCATGCGAGGATGAGTACGCAGCCGATACCTTGGCAGTTGGAGATACTATTCTCATGGCGGCAGGATACGATACTGCGCAACTCATGGTAAAAGAGGCTGGTTTCGACGTCATCAGCATGGATGTCTCCGAAATACAGAAATGCGATGGGGCACTGACCTGCCTCAGCATCCTTTTCTAACTATATACACCTGAAATTTCCTTCACTAGTAATATACATAAGCAATGATCGTTCGGAAATAGCTATGAGTACTTGGGGCCTATTCAAGACACTATCATCAAAGTCACGTCTCGTCGTTATCGATGTTCTTGAAACGGGCCCGCATAGGTACTCCGAGATAATGCGGATCTCAGGCTTAAACACAACAGACCTCTCACGCCAATTAACCAGGCTCATCAAGGACTCTATTATTGAGAAGGATTCATCTGACCTGTATCAGTTGACACAATTTGGTCGACTGGTAATGACCGCGATCCCAATGGGCTCTTTCCTAATTGAATATCAAGGATATTTCAACACCCATGACCTGTCCATCATTCCATCCAACTTGATAGAAGACATTTCTTCTTTAAGGAAAGGGAATATGGTGAGTTCAGTTTACGAGTCAATAAATCTCCAACGAAATGTAATCCCGACAATACAAGAACGATTTTGGATGTTGACCGACGATCTCTCCTCCTCCTGGACCTCCTCAATACAAAGCTTGCTAGAGCATGACGTAGAGATACAAGCAATAGTGACCCCTGATCTGGCTGAAAAGATTAAGCAAGAGGCCACCCCCATCATCAAAGAAAAGATGCATGTCAGAACAATGGACAGCGTACCCCTTGTTCTCGGTTACAGCGACAAACACTCTCTAATCTGTTTCCCAAATCTCGATGGAGACCCCGATCGGAATCATTACCTGTTTGGGTACGATGCTGTCTTTAGGCATTGGGTGTTTCATTGTTTTAGATACTTTTGGGAGCAAGCGACACCATTCCATCTTTAAGAAAATTTACCCGTCCAAACGGACGGGTTTTTTTGTCATGTTGGTGACTTGTACGAGTCTCCCACAAAGGATATGAAGACTTTGTGACACACCTGTCAACCTTGTTACGTTGATGTAACCAAACTAATCTGTGGATAACTGGTTTTTTGTACTCGAACAACAAGATTATGATGATTAGATTTGAGCAAAACGACATATACCACACCAGGGATGGAGCACCTTCCCTTCTGCAGCGCCGTCAAGGCGGGCGACTTTATCTTCCTAAGCGGCACGGCCGCCCTCAAGGACGACGACGGCAACGACCTCACTACCATCGACGGGCAGACCCACCAGATAATGAAACAGATGGCCAGGACCCTGGCAAACTTTGATGCGACCCTGGACGATCTGGTCAAGGTCACCATATTCATCGGCGAGCAAGCCGAGTGGTCCAAGATGAACGACGTCTACAGGAGCTACTTTAAAGGGGATCTCCCCGCCAGGGCCACCTGCGTCGCCGGCCTCGTGGTCCCAGGCTTCCTCATAGAAATGGAGGCCATGGCCTACAAGCCCTAGCCCATATTTTCCCGTAATGGTGGGGTTATCTACTATTCTCCCCATTAGGGAATATCTAAATAGAGGTACATTGTATACCATCAAAGCTCAGGGGTTGAAACAATGTCACTAAGGGACCCAGTTAAGATCGCGATCGCAAGAAGCCACAGGATAGACAAGACCGTATGCAGGAGCTGCGGCGTAACAAACCCCCCGAGGGCTACAAAGTGCAGGAAATGCCGTAGCAAGAACCTCAGGCCGAAGCGCGCAAAGAGCGCGAACCTCTAATCCTCAACATCATAACTCACTTCTAGCACATTTTTACTGTTACGATACCTAGTTTTAGTGATCTTTATCGATCCCACAGCGCCGGTCCTCTCCGTGTGCTTGTTACCGCAGCAGTTCACGTTCCAGCCTGGAAGGTGGAACACCTTGACCTGCTGGATGTGATCGGGCAGCGGCCACTTGTCGTATATTAGGTCCCCCCACCGCGTCTCGGCCTCGCTCCTGCTCATATTGTGTATTTCTACCTCTGCGTCCTCAGTCACCTTCGCGTTTGCCTGCCTCCCTATCTCCGCTATCTCCTCCACGGTTGGCTTCCTGTTGAACTCCACCGCAATTCTGCCATGGAGATCTTTCACGTTGGCGCTAGTACTCCAGTTAGCGTCCTCGCCCAAGACTTTGACAATGGCCCCCTTGATGATGTGCAGTGCTGTGTGTGCCCTAACCTCGTCCGACATGGCAGAGAAGAGGGTGTGACGATTGAAAAAACGTTTGGGCAGGCTGGGATGCCCTACTCCCAATGCTTGCTGAGCCTGTCCAGCTCGGAGATATCCTCCGGCTTCACTATCTGGAACTCCTTGCCAAGGTGCCACGGGAAGACCAGGAAGAACCACCTGTTGAGGCAGTCAACGTAGTTGAACCAACTCCAGAGCAGATCTTCAAGCTCGTCCTTTGTCTTGACCTCGGGCAGCACCCCGTCGATTGCCTGGCTGAACTTGTACAGATTTGGCACGTTTAACCATGGCGCGGGGCAGTTTGGAGGGTCTTTATCCCCCAACATCTTTGAGATGTGGAGTGTGCTGTACATCCAGATTTTCTTACAAACCTCAAGGCTCATGTCTGGGTCCTTTATGGCGGAGGATACAGCGGGCTTTGCGCACTTCCAACCCATTGCCTGTGTGTCCGCTATGAGGAAAACCAGGTTTCCCAGAACTTGGCCTCCGACGCTTGCTCCACTGGGGAAGATGCCCTTCTTGCACATTGTTATCTCCTCGGGCTCGTCCCAGAAGATACGGTCGATCTCGTCCTCGATCATGTCCTTAACTTTTACCCAGCTCATTCCACGTGCCTCCTGGCATACATTAGGATAGGCTCGTGTAGCATGTAGTAGGCGTTCCATACCGCCTTACCTGCCTTGATGAGAACGGGCATCTGGGCCTCGCTGACCTTTCCCACCACTGCGCCGCTGACCATGATTGGCTCTGTGCATGGGCCGTAGTAGCAGCTCAGGCCGCCGTAGCCGCCGTGGACGCTGTAGTTGATGCTCCCTGGCTCTATCTGGCTGAACATCCGCTTGGTCCTGCCCATGACAACGCCCGTCTTAACCGGGTGTCTTGGTGGCCTAGCGGCAGCGCTGAACTCCTCCCCCGTGCTCACGGGGTGTCTGCAAAACAGCTTAAGTGGCTCCTCCAGGTTTTCCCATAGGAGGGTGCAGAGCTCAGGCTCCTCGTCCTCGAGAAGAGTGGCCACGACTGTGATCTCCTCGCTTGGCCACTCCAGTTCTATCTTTCTTGCCATGGGAATGATACCGTCCGCGAGTATTTGAAACAGGCTCTTATTTGTCTAGAAGAGGGTCCTCTAACCCTTTTTTAATGTTTAATTTCTCTAAAATGCAAGTTGCCCAAGTGTTCTCACTTGGAGATGTCAGTTTTTCGCGAGCCCAAGCCCGTGAATCTTTTGAAGCCCATCTCCTTCGTTTCAGCGGTCTTCCGTCTTTCGCTCCTTTGGCGGTTTTCCGCTCCCACTCGGGCATTTCTATAATGTACGAATAATCTATATCACAGTTCGGTTACGTGAGGGAGGCAACTGGTGAATTTTTTCTGGCCGTGTTTAATAGGGTTTTAACATGGATGTTATAATAACATCCCATATCTCTGAGACAATACAATCTTTTAGTCTGTGAATCAAGGACACGGACACCGCGGATGCCTGTTTGTATCATCCAATCCCTGTTATTCTCGTAGAATGCATTTAATGTACGTTGATGGTTAGATGAACATCAGGAGTATTTTTAAATCAGGTTACACGTACAAGAAGGCGCGCGAGCCCGTAGCTCAGCTTGGATAGAGCACAGCCCTCCTAAGGCTGGGGCCGAGGGTTCGAATCCCCCCGGGCTCGCCATCTACACCAAACGAATACCTCTTACTGCATGCATGAAGACAAAGAATTTGATGGATTGGTTTTCTACTCTTTGACATACCGCGCACGCAATTATTAACAAGTAGCTATTTCATTTTTCTACAATACTGAAATATCTATAGTTTACTATGTAGAAAATTATAATTACCGATCTTATAGTACTTATCGTCGAAGTGTTATGCATTGACCGCTCTATTACTCAAGGTGCTAGGAAAAGACAAACTGCCTAGATTCTTCGACATTTTGAAGAATCATGGTTCTGTTTTTGCTCCCGTCAAACATGGTGAGAAAAACCATTCCTTCCAGAAAGTGGATTCAATGGAAAAGGTTGAACTGAATTACAACCGAACCATGATCTCGCCGAAAAAAATGTTTATTGCTCCCGAGGAAACCATTTTCACGTTCGACAAAAAGAAGGAGATATACATAGAACCTGAGGAATCCTCGGAAAAACTCGTTATGTTCGGTGTCCATCCCTGTGATCTTCATGCACTGAATCTATTAGCAAAGGTGTTCCTTGAGGAGTTCACTGATACCCTATACTCGTCAAGGAGAGATAGAACTCTCATTGTGGGTATTAGCTGCAGTCCAGATGATTTCTGCTTCTGCAAGTCAACCGGGACAAGCTTCGCATCAGAAGGGTTTGAGCTCTTCCTCCACGATATCGGCGAAAAATATCTCGTTAGAGTAGGTTCTCCAAAGGGTCTCCGAATAATCAGCGAAAACCCAGATCTGTTCACTGAACTGGGTGATAATGACCTCGACCAATTCAAGGCGGTAGAAAACGAGAGAATGAACTCTTTCAAAAAGTCCATTGAGATGGCTGGTCTCCAGGACATGCTTGACCTGTCCTATGATAGCCAAATCTGGAAAGAGTATGGTGACCGATGTTTGGGATGCGGATCATGTAACATGGTTTGCCCCCGATGCAGGTGCTATGATGTTCAGGACAACATTGACCTCAATCTCACCACAGGGGAGAGGGTTAGGCGTTGGTACAGTTGTATGTTACAGGACCACGGTCTTGTTGCAGGTGGTCACAACTTCAGGCCTAGTGCGTATGAGCGGATTAGAAACCGTTTCAATTGTAAGGGAAGCTTGAGAGAGGACATGCCCAACTGCGTCGGTTGTGGAAGATGCTCCGTTTACTGCCCAGCTGATATTGATTTCCTTGAAATAATGAGTAAGATTAGAGGTGAGTCCCAATGATAAAGATCAACCCGCTAATGCCTGTGAAGGCCAAGATCACAGAGATCCAGAAAATGACTGATATCGAAAAGTTCGTGACCATCAATTTTCAGGACCCCACGGACCAGACGAAATTTAAATACATGCCGGGGCAGTTCATCAAACTCGGTGTCATGGGCGTTGGAGAGGCCCCCATCTCGATATGCACGGCTCAGACTGAAAAAACAGGTCTTGAGCTTTGTATCCGAAATGCAGGTAGGGTAACCAACGCTATCCACAAACTTGAAGTGGGTGACAGTGTCTGGGTTAGAGGTCCATACGGAAACGGTTTCCCGATGGAGGATTTCGTGGGAAAGGATCTCTTACTTGTTGCAGGTGGTCTAGGGGTGGCACCCATTCGTGGTGTGCTTCAATATGCCCTCAACAACAGGGAGAGGTTTGGGAAGATCTGTCTCCTCTACGGTGTCAGGAACTATGATCTAATGCTATATCGAGACGAGATACTTGAACATTTCAAACACGGTGATAGTTATGATGTCAAGACCTACCTAAGCTACGAGGACGAGACCGATAAGGTGTTTATGGGACTACAACAAGATATGAACGATAGATGTATCCACGGACTGGTCACCAAGCTATTCGGGTTACTAGACCCTCAGGACGCAAATACCGTGGCCATACTCGGAGGACCTCCAATCATGTACCGGTTTACGGCCATGGAACTTGATAAGCTGGGAGTCCCTCCAGAACAGATATTCATGACCCTTGAGCGTCGGATGCGATGTGGAGTAGGCCAATGCGGCCACTGCCTTGTCGGCACCGGGAAATCAATCAAGTATGTGTGCAAGGACGGACCGGTGTTCACACAGTGGGATGCAATAAACACGAAGGGGATGATCTAAGATGAGCAAACCAAGACTAGGGATTTTCAGCCTGACAGGATGTGCGGGAGATCAGTTACAGATACTCAACATGGAGGACGAGTTACTTGATCTTGTCAGCAGGTTTGTGATAGTTGATTTCCAAGAGGGAAGCAGCTACAAGGAGCCGGGAGAAGTGGACATAGCCTTCGTTGAGGGGACAGTGTCAACAGAACATGACCTCAAGAAGCTGAAAGAGATCAGAGAGAGGTCCAAGGTCATCATAGCTTTCGGTAACTGTGCCATCGACGGATGCATACAGTCCATGAGGAATGACCAGACGACATTGGCTGAGAAACTGCAGGATGTCTATGGAGTGGAGCCAGGTTTCTTCGATGCGCTACCCTCAAAACCAATCAGAGAGTATGTCACGGTAGACCTCCAGATACCAGGGTGCCCTGTCGAGAAGACTGAGGTACTCAAGGCAGTCTCATCTCTGCTACACGGAGACCTCC
Organism: Candidatus Bathyarchaeota archaeon; assembly: GCA_018652685.1. GTDB lineage: Archaea > Thermoproteota > Bathyarchaeia > TCS64 > TCS64 > RBG-16-57-9. The sequence goes on along the minus strand of JABIBQ010000073.1, from coordinate 99,624 downwards.
CACAGAGGTATACCTACCCGGTCTGTGTAGAGTGCAAGATCAACGAGTATCCTTGCTTGATCACAGAAGAGTCAAAGCCCTGCCTTGGACCAATCATAAAAGCAGGATGTAACGCGAGATGTCCATCCCTAGGTCTTGACTGCATAGGATGTCGGGGAACCGTTGAGGGATCAGAAACTTTTGCTGCCGAGTACAAGATGTTACTCGACTTGGGATATACCGAAGTGGATATCATGAACAGGCTGAGGGTCTTCAGCGGCGAGCTTGCGGCTGGGTTCTTAGGAGGTAACAACAATGAGTAAAACCATAACAATAGACGAACTTACACGGGTCGAAGGCCACGGTGGAATCGAGGTAATACTGGAGGGTAATAAGGTGAAGGACGTCAAGTTCAACATCTTTGAAGGTCCACGGTTCTTCGAGCATCTCATCAAGACTATGCAGTACGATAAAGTACCTGATGTTACCAGACGGATTTGCGCTATTTGCACTGCCAGTCATAGCTTGGCAAGTATAGGAGCCATCGAAAACGCGTTTAAGGTGGACTCAACACCACAGACTCACAGGCTAAGAGACCTACTAATCCACGGAGAGACGATAGAAAGCCATGCGTTACACGTTTTCATGTTGGCGTTGCCGGATTTCCTAGGGTTTCCAGACGCTATCCACATGAGCACAGCGCATCTTGACGCCGTCGAGGCTGCTCTTGATCTCAAGAAAACTGGGAACATGATCCATACTGCACTGAGTGGTAGAGATGTGCACGGAATGAACGAGCGCGTTGGGGGCTTCTCCAAAGTTCCATCCGAGGATGCTCTACTTGAGATCAAGGAACAGCTATTGAAAGTGCAGCCCACTACAGTTCTTGCCGTAAATCTTCTAAGCGGTTTCACTCTTCCGGATTACAACGTTTCCGACAACGTGCTTCTCGCGTTGGACTCAGGCGCCGAGTTCGGCTATCTGGGTGACCATATCCTCACTTCTGATAATGAGCGAATCCCAGAGAAAGAATATGAGAGCTTGACAAACGAGTCGGTTAATCGCCATTCGTACGCCAAGTTCTCGTCCTACAAAGACAGGCCTTTCATGGTTGGAGCTTTACCGAGATTATACTTCAACCACGGGAAACTCAAAGGAACAGCCGCCGAACTGTACAATGAACACGGAGGGCTTCTGGATTTCAGGAATACCATCAGCAACAATCTAGCACAAGCCATCGAACTCGTACACGATGTTGAACACAGCGTAAAGGTAATAGACTCATTGATAGACTCCGGTCTGGAAAACGAGGGCTTGGTTGATTTCGAGGTTTTCGAGTCCAGAGGCATCAACGCGGTTGAAGCTCCAAGAGGTCTTCTTTACCACGACTACACTTTTGACGGTGAGGGACGGATAACAAAGTCAAACATCATAACCCCAACCGCCCAAAATGCCTACAACATCGAGAAGGACACAAGGGTCATAGCAGGTAATCTGGCTGACAAACCGGTGGACGAGGTGAAACATGCACTCGAGATCATGGTGAGAGCCTATGATCCATGTATCTCCTGTAGCGTTCATGTTGCCCAAATTAAGTAGAAGCCTAAACCTCTTTCACCATTTTATTTTCCATATATGTTACAAGCTACTACCTACCTGTCGGGCATGATCATGTTGAGCGCGCACAATGATACCCAAGGAGTACTAGGATTCTCCTATAACTCTGAAAAATGAAATTGGCCTTTTTTCTCATGCAGTCCTAGTTAATGAACTGTTACAGATTTGCCCGTAGTGTCCTTAAGAGTCATGGTTAGACCGATGAGCGCGATTATCGTGGCGACTCCAAAGTAGAAGCTATAGACATAGCCTTGTGCTCCACCGAAGCCAGCTACGATGGAAGTCATAACCATGGGGCCTACCAGTCCACCCAGGTCCATGAATGTCCTGAACGTGCCTATACCAATTCCCCTGACCTCGTCGGGTACCGCGTCTGCTATGTAAGCCGGAACCACACCATAGACGATTCCCCAAAATATCCCCTTGAAGAACATCATTACCAGTAGTGGAATGAATGAAGGGAATATCGTTATTCCGAATATTGATAGAGCTCCAATGGCAAATCCGATTAGGAGAATCTTTTTCCTGCCCATCTTGTCGCTTAAAGCGCCCCCGATGAGGTTGCCTGAGATGCTACCGATGGTGCTGGCTGATACAAGTAGCGCGTACTGTGTCAGAGGTAGTCCGAGGTTCTCCGTAGCGTAGATAGGTAGTATGGTGCCTAGGAGACCACTGTTTATCATCATGGTGACTAGATTGATTATGCAGGCAACTATGAGCGTCTTGCTGAGAACTTTCTTCATCTCTTCCCTCGTAGGGATGAGGCTCACCTTCTTGTTGCTTATTTTCATAGTGCTGTTGTTTCCCCTAATCATGGTTACCGATATCAATGCGATGACCGCTACGATTGTTGTGAGAAGAAAGTTTAATCGTGGACCATAAACTGCTGCGACATAGCCACCAATAGTCTGACCCATGAAGCTTCCGACCATCTCTACGGCCTGGAAGATTCCCATTGCCCTGCCTCTCTTCTCCGCGGGGAATAGACGACTAACGTAGCTCATGCCTATACAAAAGAAACTGGCGTCACCCATTCCCCAGATCATTCTGGCGACGATGAGCATCCAGATGTTTGTGGTCCTGTAACAGAGGTAGGCCCCGATGACTGCAAATACCCTTCCCACAATCAGAGGGAGTCTTGGTCCCATCCTGTCGCTCAGGACGCCGATGGGGAACTCTGTGAACATCCTCAGGAGGAAATATCCTGATACGGCGAATCCGACTAGCTGGAGAGATGCTGTGAACTCGGTCCTGACGAAGGGCGCGAAGATGGGCCAGATAAAACCTCCTGCGAACATCGTCAATGTCCCGCTAATAACCATGAGATAATATTCGCGCATGCTGTTTTCCAATATATACACCAGACCGAGAATATGGATGAACTCTTACATTTAAACTAAATGTATATAGAAAGAGTATGGTGCCACTGATTATTTTCTCTTAATTCTTAGCAGTGATACCACGACCACGATCCAGTAGAGGTAGTTTGGCAGTGTGAGGAACGTGCTCAACCAGAATCCTTGCTGGATGTAGAAGACAATGACGAAGGAGATGCCTATGGCAAGCATCAGACTCCCCGTGAAGTTGTACCCGGTCAAGACTTCCCTGTCCTTGTAGGCCGTGTGAATCATCAGGAATCCTGAGATGAATAGAAAGAAGTTTCCCACATCGAGCATGGTGAACATGGCGTCACTGGGTTGGAACAGTGGCTTATAGTCTTGTTGCAGATAGAGTGACATAGATGAAAAAACGGTTTCATTGGATGGTAACAATTAGAAAAAGTAATGGAATAGCATATCTAACCTACCCCTCTTGATGAGTTGCATCCCGGAGTGCCTCATGATGTCCTTGATCTTCTGCCTCTGATCTGGCTTGTAGCAGTGAATCTCACAGTTCTTACAGACAGGTTTCGGATCAAGTGGGCATAACTCTCTCCTTGATTTTGAGTACTCCAAGGTCTCGTTGCACTCAATGCAGAGGTTCGACCCATCTTTATCGCTTTTCTCAGCTTCCGTGTGCTTGGTATCGCAGTATATTTGGATGAACTGCTCCAGGACTTTGCTGTCCTTCCCTACCTTGCCAGCCATGACTTATCTGGAGAACCTCAATATTTCAACCTATTCGAGAAATAAATACCTCGACTGCGTAGTGTTTTAATACTATGTCGGTTTCTGTTTTCTAGATATCTGGAGTATCGTTTAGGCGTTTATTCTGAGTATCCAATTACGTAAGAGGAGTGAAATTAATGGGTTATAGAGAGAGGCGCAGCTACGACCGTGGTCCACGCGAGATGACTAAGGTCACCTGCAGCGACTGTGGACAAGAAGCCGAGGTTCCGTTCAAGCCAACCGAGGGTCGACCAGTTTACTGCCAGGAATGCTTCAAGAAGCACAGGCCACCACGTAGGTACTAGTTACCTTCGTCATAGTTGCCGGATTCCCGCTATCGGGGTTCCAGTAAAAACTTTTTTTGTTTAATAAAGGATGATACCTTTAAATGCCACCTACTGGATTAGGGGGCTAATCACGTCAAACATATTCATGTATGGAGACGCTTACAAGGCAACCGCATGCGTAGTTTAGTGATATGAGCAGAAACGTATGCAGGTAGAGAATTTCAACGATCTTCCCCTCAGCAGGGATGTCCTCAAAGGCATCCAGGCTCTGGGTTTCAAAACGCCATCGCCTATTCAGGCAGAATCAATTGTGCCCCTACTCAAAGGCAGGGACGTAATAGGTCAGGCCCAGACAGGAACTGGCAAGACAGCAGCTTTTGGCATTCCCATGGTGGAATCCGTCGATCTAAGCGACAAGCGGGTCCAGGGACTCGTCTTAGCGCCAACCCGTGAGCTGGCGATACAGATAGCAGAGCACATCTCAAGAATCAGCAGGTACACCGGGGTCAGGGTTTTACCCGTCTATGGTGGCGAGAAAATTAACAAACAGATAAACCAGCTCAAGAGAGGCGTCCACATAGTCGTAGGCACACCAGGCAGACTCATCGATCACCTGAACAGGGGCACCCTGAGACTCAGGGCCGTCAAGATGGTGGTTCTGGACGAGGCAGACAGGATGCTGGACATGGGCTTCATCAAGGACATCAACAAGATACTGGACAAGGTCCCAGAGAATAGGCAGACTAGCTTGTTCTCTGCAACCATGGACAGGAACATCTGGAAGATATGCAACAAATACATGAACAAGCCTGAGAAGATCCTAGTTAGCAAGGACGAGATCACTCTTGAGGAGATTGAGCAGAGGTTCATCAAGGTTGACCATAACAGCCGTTACCCAGTACTCAAGGAACTCATTGGGGAGCAGAACATCCAGAAAGCCATTATTTTCACAAGGACCAAGAGGGGTGCTTACAGGCTTTCAAAAAAGCTGAAAAACGGTGGATTCAACGCCGGAGCACTTCATGGCGACCTGACCCAGTCCCAGAGGGACAAGGTCACTCGTGGATTCAGGAAGGACAGGATAGACTTCTTGGCAGCCACAGATATCGCGGCAAGAGGTCTTGATATCAGCGGTATCACTCACATCATCAACTATAACATACCTAATGAAACCACGGCGTACTTCCACAGGATCGGAAGAACAGCTAGAATGCAGACCGAGGGAACCGCAATCACTTTCGTCGCACACGGCGAGGAAGGGGCTCTAGCCGATATCAGGGCACAGAACAACACGAAGATTACCGAGCTGAAAACAACCGTCGAGATTAAAGGCGGTCCAGCTGAGAAGTACAAGGCCATCTGCAGAAAGTGCAAGACCGAGTTCAAGTTGCCCTTCAAACCAACCGATGGACGACCTGTCTACTGTCTACCATGCCTGAAGACCAAGAAGCGTTCATCCGGCGGATCATATGGGCCTGGTGGGTACCGTGGATCTCGAGGGTCTCGTGGATCAGGCGGATCACGCGGTTCACGTGGACAGGGTCAGCGCCGACGAAGGCACTAACCCCTCTTTTCATATACAACCTTCCACGATTCTAATTGATTGAATTGAGTTCTAATCCAGTTGTATTGATCAAGACCACCATGGGGGACATCAAGGTGGAGATTTTCGCATCGAAGACTCCGATCACTTCAGGCAACTTCCTGAAGTACACCGATGGTGGCCTCTATAATGGAACCACTTTCTTCAGAACTGTTACAATGGACAACCAGCCTGACTCTCCTGTCAAGATCGAGGTTATCCAGGGCGGCCAGGTGCCAAAGGACAAGGAGTATAGTCCCATAAAGCTGGAGCGAACAAGCCTAACTGGTTTGAAGCACGTTGACGGCGTCATAAGCATGGGCAGGTTCAAGCCAAACTCTGCCAAGAGCAGTTTCTATTTCTGCATCGGCAACCAGCCCTCGCTTGATTACCAGGGCAACAGGAACCCAGACATGCAAGGATTCGCCGCATTCGGTATGGTCATCGAGGGAATGAACGTTGTAAGGGCCATCCAAGTGGAGCCATACGAGGGCCAGAGGCTCACTCCGCCCATCGAGATAGTCTCGATAAAACGAGTCTAGCCCATTATCTCAAGGAGGTCCTCGCCCACGATTACCTCCCCGTCATAATCTTTTCTGATTTCATCGATCATGGCATCGAGAAGCCTCTGGGGCTTTTCCTTGATATGGACGAGGGCCATCTTTCCGACGTTTGCCTCAGCAGCGATCCTACCGGCATCAAGTGAGCTTGTCAGCACGTGCTCAGCAATTAGCCTTGTGTCATGGTCTTTGAGCTCCTCCCCCGCGAAGTAACAGCACATGACGAGGGCATCGGCATCCTTGGAGAACAGAACCAACTCCTTTGAGTACACAGCGTCACCGCTGATTACCACGCTACTCTCTCCCTCAATAACCCTGTATGCAAGGCATGGCCAATCATTACGGCTCAGTCCCAACCCATGTCCGTGCTCGACATAATCCGCAGAGACCATCCATTCCTCACCAATGTAGATCACCCCTGGGTCCACGTCGTGAACCTTGACCATCTCCCTTATATCAATGAGCTTCTCCACCGTCAGCTCAGTCTCGGACAACCTGTACCAGATATCACGCTCATATGCCTCAAAGAGGTGATTGACCATCTTCCTGGTTCCCCTGGGACCGAATACGTGAATCGATTTATTCCTGGCCTTGTTCCACGCCGCGAAGAGGAGATCGCCAAGTCCGCCCGTGTGGTCAAAATGGTGGTGCGTGATAAAGACAAAACCGTAATCAGTGATGGAGACACCTGCCTGCACCAAACGGGTTGCAACTCCCCTCCCAGCATCAACGATGATGTTGTTATCCCCGATGGAGACTAGCGTTGACGGCCCCATCCTGTGAGGATCAGGTCTCGGACCCCCGGTGCCAAGAAGAACGACTTTCATAGACTGATATCCTATGTCGTTGATTTAAACCAACGGACTAAATGTTAAGTTCTCAGTGGAACATACTTTATTCATGTCAGACGACTACGATGTCATAATCAAGAACGCCACCATCGTTGACGGTACCGGGGAGAAGCCGTTCAAGAGCGAAGTGGCATTGAACGGAGACAGGATCGCCGCTATCGGGGAAGACCTAGGGTACGCAAGTAAAAAGATCGATGCTAAGGGCAGGATCGTGAGCCCAGGCTTTATTGATGTACACAACCACGGCGATATCAGCATCCTCTACTACCCAGAAGCAGAAGGATTCCTAAGGCAGGGGATAACCACATTCATCGGTGGACAGTGCGGCGGAAGCCCTGGCCCATACGGCGAATACGTCAGCGGTGGTATGATCCTTTACGACCTGTTCAGAGAGCTATACCCGGCGATGTACTACCCATCTGGGCATATCGAGAGGGATGAGTTCAACGTCCATCACAAGGAGCAAGTAGGATGGGAAGTTGATTGGAATACCATGGGGGAGTTCTGCGTCAAAGTGGAGTCCTTCGGTATAAGCCCAAACTTTGTGCCAATGGTTGGCCACGGAAACGTCAGGGTCATGGCAATGGGTCTTGATTATGAACGAAAAGCAACAAATGACGAGATAGATTCTATGAAGCCCCACCTCAGGCAGGCCATGGAGGATGGGTGTCTAGGCATGAGCGTCGGCAGGGACTACGACCCTGGTTACTGGGCAGTCAAGGAGGAGCTCATCGAGCTCAACAAGATCGTCGCAGAGTACAACGGAATCTACCAGAGTCACAGCCTCAGGACTGGCCTCAGGAAGGCAAGGCGTCCAGGAGAGTTCCCACCACCCAAGATCAACGGTATACTGGAAGCCATCGATGTAGGCAGGCAGGCAGGGACAGCGGTCCAGATTAGCCATCTCGGCCCGCTATACGATGTCTACCCTGGAGGTAACGCATTGATGACAGCGGCAGCAGCAAAGGCAACGCTTCAAGCCGTGGACGATGCCATCGAGGAAGGCTTGGACGTATCATTTGACCTCATCCCGAACACAGGAGGTTACGGTCTCTACGCAAACAACTGGCTTGCAGCAGCTCTCACTCCATGGGTCAGAGTCACGGGCAGCCGTGAACAGCTCGCTAAGGCGTTGAGCATGACAGATTTCCGCGATGAGATCAAGGCAACCATCTGGTCAGGTAAGTGGTACGGGCTCAACCCTAACATCAACCCCCGATGGAGCATGGGTAGGAAAATAGCTGAGTGCAAGAACGAGTCCTATCTTGAGAAAACAGTGTCAAAGGTCGCGTCAGAAATGGGTGTGAAGCCCCTTGACGCGTTGTTTGAAATTCTCATGGAGGACCCTTACACAAAGCTCCACGCCAGGAACTTCTCCAGTCCTGTGAAGAGCTTGTTCTACAAGCACCCCGCCATGATGGCCGGCATCGACACCTTGGCTATCAACACCGAGTGGGAGGCCAAGTCAGTTCCATGGTTCAAACCCAGCCAGAACAGCTTCAACGGGTTCGCAGCATATTTCGAGGACAACGTGAGAGAGGAGAAGGTCCTGAGCATCGAGCAGGCAGTTCACCACGTGACGGGCTTCCCAGCCCAGAAGTTCAAGCTCAAGGACAGGGGGGTAGTCAAGATTGGCTCATACGCCGACCTCGTCATCATGGACATTGACAAGGTCAAGGACATGTCCACATCCCTTGACCCGTGTGTCTACCCCGATGGGATTCATCACGTAATCGTCAACGGCATTCATGTCGTCGACGAGATGAGCCACACCGGGAAGAAACCGGGCAAGGTTCTCTACAGGGAGTAAGTCTCCTCTTTTTTCATTAAACTTAAACACGTCTAGCCACCGTTTTTCATCCATGCCAGACAGGGTAAGGGAGAGGGTTCTTGAGACTTACAGACTGACCGCTGATACCTATGACCGGGGGGTAAGCGAGCGGTTGGGGTCCTCCAGATGGGGGATTGAATCTCTAACGGGTATGTTGCTCGGGGAGATGAGGGTGCCGGAAAACCCCGTAGCCCTAGACATAGCGTGCGGTACCGGGCTTTCAACCTTCAGCCTCATCGATTACATAGTAAAGGGGGATGTCCACGGCGTTGACCTCTCACCTGAGATGGTGAGGAAGGCCGTTGAGAACGCTGATGAACTCGATTTCAATATTGAGTTCAAAGAGGGGGATGTGGAAAACCTGCCTTACCCTGATGGCCTGTTCAATATGGCTATAAGCAACATGTCTTTCCAGTTCTTCCCAGACAAGCTCAGGGCGCTGAAGGAAATTCACAGAGTCATGACCCCGGGCGGGAGGATGGGCCACCTGTTCGGAGGGGGAAAACACGTCGAAGAACTGATCTCTATCTGCCTTGATGTTTCAAAGGGTGACCCCGACCTGATAGGGTTGCGTGAGGCGGTTGAGGACGTGGTCAGACTCCACATCGACCTGGAAGCAGTTCAACGGCTGCTTTGGGAGGCTGGGTTCAGGAAGCCCTTTGTCTACGGCTACCATCGGGTGATGAACGTCAAACCGGAGGATTTCTGGTTCGGAAATCCATATCCTGCTTATTGGACATCGTCAGTACCTGCAGAAAACAGAGCAGAACTTGACTCGAGAATACTGTCGGAGATGAAGGAAAGGTCAGGCCCCAGAGGTTTCAAGATTACGTGGTACACAATTCAGGCGTACGGGTCCAAGCCCACTGATTAAATAATTCCATAAAAATAAGTTCTCGAACAAGTTGTCGTAGGCGCTTTATCAAAACGGGGTAATAGCGTTAATCTTATCCCCTTAAGCACGTAGTCAAGTGACATGTCTGATAAACCGAATATCCTGCTGCGTAAGGCGAGAGCCGAGGACAAGGATGATGTCATTTGGGTCGAGTCTCTTAGCACGCCATCACTAAGCTACGTCCAACATGTCTGGGACATGTTCTTCAACGATAAGAAGGGCGACTGGAGCGTGGACTTACTTGACGGAAAGATCATGGGATGCGGTAAGTACAGCATTCTACCTGATGGTTCCGCTTGGCTTGAGACCTTGAGGGTTGTTCCTCAGGCCCAGGGCAACGGGCTGGGCAAACGCCTGTACGAGCACTGGCTCAAGCTCTCCGAGGAGAAGGGGGTCAAGGCCATGAGGATGTACACAGGCGTCAATAACGTTGTCAGCGCGGGTCTTGCTAGGAGGTATGGGCTGTCATTAGCACAAACCTTCCACGGCACCAAGATGGCTGCTCCAAAGTTTGAGTCTGACTCCACCTTTGAGAACATCCATGATGTTGACGAGGCGACCAAGCTTCTAATCCCCCTTGGTGAGAAGTGGGGAGGCTGGATGGTCATGAACCGCACGTACTACAAGTGGAGTCCCGAGCTATGCAAGTGGCTCACCGAGAATGGGATGGTCTATAGGGATGCGGATGGAAACATGGTAGTCATGGGGGCCCGGTTCATGAAGGATTATCAGCTTCACATCGGGCTGTTTGATGGCGATATCACGAAATGCCTTGACTTTGCAAAGGCAGATGCTTCTAAGAGGAATGTGTCAATTCACTGCCTGTATCCAGACCATCTTACAGAGATCGAGGAGGCATTGACTGGCTACGGGTTCAACAAGGAGTCATCTCCGTTCATCGTTATGGAGATCCTCTTTTAGTTCCCACAGACCCAACGTTGGGTTGGGGTGGTTATTTATTGGCTCTCCCGTCCCAGACGTCACTTTTTGTTATCCTACTTGATGTAGAGAGAATAATTGGTGTTTTGTAACTCTGTAACTCTTGACGCGCGCTCATTTTGCGATTAGGTCCAGCGTAAACCTTTATCATTTAGGCTTCATGAGTTCTATCCCTCGGTGTAAGAGATGGCAAGGGATAGTATTCCGGTCCGTTAAGGACGAAGAAACACACTCCCAGGTCATTGAACTAGAGGGTCACCTCATCGATTCTAACATCCTGTCAAAGGTCTTAGACACGGTCATGGACATGCAGGGCGATTTCGAGTTCCTAGAGTTCAATGTCGGCAAGAGGAAAGACGATTACAGCTCCACGAGTATCCGCGTAATAGGTGAAACGGGGGAGCATCTAGAGAAAATAATAAGCGAACTGCTTCGCGTGGGTGCTATGCTCCAGGAGACTCCTGAGGTAACTTACGAGGCGTCCCCTGGAGACATGATGCTACCAGACGAGTTCTACTGCACCACCCACCACCCAACGAGTGTCTACCTGAATGGTGACTGGGTCGAGGTGGAGAGTCTGATGATGGACAAGCACATCATAGTGGAGCCCGAGAATAACAGGGTATACTGTATGCCCATCAGCATGGTCAATGAAGGTGACCTGGTGGTGGTAGGCGACAGGGGAATCATGGTCAAGCACCCCGAGAGGCCGAGGGAAGGCGTCGGTGTATTCGAATTCATGAACAGCGATGTCTCCCCTGAGAAGCCAGCCACATCGATAATCAGAGAAATAGCAAGGAGCCTCAAGAGCAACGCAGTCAACGACGGTAAGATAGTGGTGGTTGCGGGGCCCGCCTTGATCCACACAGGCGCTGCGCCGTACCTGGCCGAGATGATCAGGCTGGGTTACGTTGACGCGGTCCTCTCTGGGAACGCGTTGGCCGTGCATGACATCGAGTACGCGCTATATGGGACGTCCCTGGGCGTGAACCTTGAGCATGTCAAGGCGCAGAGCCCAAGGAACCACATTGCGGCCATCAACCAGGTGTTGAAGGCTGGTTCGATCAAAGCACTGGTGGAAAGTGGTAAACTCACCAAGGGAATCTTCTACGAGTTGATTAAGAAGGATGTGCCTTTCGTACTTGCTGGTTCCATCAGGGACGACGGGCCGATACCCGAGGTCATCAAGTGCTCAGGCGAGGCGCAGGCAAGGTACAGGGAGATCGTCAAGGACGCTAGCTTCGTCATCATGCTGGCATCAACCCTGCACAGTATCGCTGTCGGCAACATGTTGTCCAGCCAGGTTAAAACCATCTGTGTTGACATCAATCCTTCTGTCGTAACCAAGCTCAGCGACAGGGGCACCAGCCAGGCAGTCGGGATTGTGACCGATGTCGGAACATTCATGCCCTTGCTGGTGAACGAGCTGAAGGGGTAGCCCTTCCTTTTCGATAATTTATTATTGGATGCAATGTCACGGATGAGTATGAACAGGACTCTGGGATATGTCAGGCTGCTGAGGCTTGAAAGGGCAATCTCAGCCGCAACCGGAGTTATCCTCACCGGAATCATCGTGAAAGATCTGACTGTCTTCCAATGGGAGTACGTCATCGCGAGCCTAAGCGTGTTTTTCTCCACGTTCGCCAACTTTGCACTGAACGACTATCATGACATAGACATTGACAGATTCAACAAGAGGGAGGACAGGCCCCTCGCAAACGGTGTTTTCAGCCCCAGCGTCGCGGTTTGGATTGCAGGGGCAAGCTGTATCATCGCGTATGCCCTATCGTTCCAGCTCAGGCCGATCCCAAGGTATATGATCTTAGCGGGTCTACCCGTTTCCCTTGCCTACAACCTCTACTTGAAGCAGTATATCGCATTCAAGAACCTCTTCACGGGCCTTGCAAACGCAGGAGTCATACTCGTCGGGGCACTGGTGCTTGATAATAACGTGGAGACTCTTGCATGGTATCTAGCAATTATTGGATTCTTCTTCAGCATCAGCTACGAGGTAATGCTTGATATCGCCGATGTCAAAGGCGATCTTGCTATGGGCGTCGAGACTATCCCTGGTAGGTTTGGAACGAGGAAAGCGGCCTGGCTGAGTGTCATCATCGGGATAGGCGCAGTCTTCGTAAACCCACTGCCGTTCTTCTTCCAGGTTGACCCAAGGCTATTCAGGGATTACCTGTTCCTAGGTCTCGTCATGGTCTCTGTCGCCAACCGTCTCCTGATTTCAAGGGAACTGTTGATTGACCAGAGCCCTGAGAGCGTGTGGAGGCTGAAGAAGCGTCTGTTCAGGAACCTCCAGATGGGAGGAGTCTGCTATCTGATCGGGTTCCTTTTCTAGTTTATTTTAAAACCCTAGTCGGTACACAGTACAGGTGCATCATTATGTCTGAAGATTACTATCCACCATCAATAAGTGACGGCGGCTGGCGTGTCGCCGACCCAGAGACCTTGGGAGTGGACGCGGGGAAGCTCAAGTCCGCTTACGAGTACCACGATAGCTCGGAATACACAGCTAGCCATGGAGGCTCGCTACTTGTTATCTACAAGGGGCACATCATCGGCGAGAGTTACGTGACAGGGACAGATGGAGGGCCACAGCCCTGGAAGCCAACATCGTGCAACGACGTTAAATCATCGACGAAATCAGTATTCGGCACGGCGGTGGGTGTTTTCCTCGACGAATTCAAGGACAAGGTGAACCTAGACTCCTACCTCGTGGGAAATAACAGGGAAGAGTCGCTGATCCCCCAGATCTGGGACCAGCCGCTGACAGATGAGAGGAAGACGGACATCAAGCTCAAACACGCCATTTCAATGACATCAGGCCACGAGTCCGATGAGCCATGGCTGGCTCCATCTTCCCGCCACCACTACAAGGACTACAAGGGGGCACTCAACATGTACGAGTACTGCTTCGGCTGGTGGTACTTCGAGAACGTCCCAGCCCACCACACATTGATGTTTGACCCGGGCACCAGTTTCAATTACAGCAACTTCGGGATGGAGCAGGTCGCCCTGGCCATGAAGAACGTCTCGGGCGAACAGGTGGGTCCCTATGTGTATGACCGCGTTCTGGGCAAGATCGGGATGGACATCAAGCTCAGGGACAACCAGTACCGAGAGATGGTCTACAACGACCCAAGGGAGCTCAACTTCTCAGACGAACCTGGATGGGGTGTCGGTGGAAGCACCGGTTGCAACGCATACGGCGCTGACGAGAGTGAAAGCCCCTATGGACACAACACCATCGTGGGCAGCACCTTCAGGCTGACTGTAAGGGAATACGCGAGGCTGGCTTACCTATGGCTCAGGAAAGGGAAATGGAACGGCGAGCGGTTGGTCCCCGAGGAGTGGATAAATGTGGCAACGAGTCGGTTTGTACGTGACAACGGTGAGACTCCCAGCCCCTACGGTTACACCTTCTGGATCATGGACGAGTGGAAGAACGTGCCCAAGGACTGCTTCGCATCCCGTGGCCACAACATGAACGACAGCTACGTGATACCCAGCCTCGACCTTGTGATTGTTAGGTTCGGTAACGAGAACCCAACAAGAGACAAGCGAGGCGAGTTCGTGGAGACCGTTGTGTCGAAGGTAGTCGCCGCCATCCCCAAGTAAGATGGAGTATTTCCCACAACAGTTCTTGTTTTTTATGCACGCTTTTTTAGTATATTATTTAACCTCATTTTCCAATATCCCGTTGGTAACAATGCCGTGCAGATGTCTCGAATCCAAGATACTGTTCAACACAGAAGCCCTTGAGAAAATGGTGTATGACCCTGAGTGGGTCCTGGAAAACGAGGAGGCTTTCTGGTCAGAATATCCTTCCCAGAGATACACTAGGGACTGGTCTGAGCAAGTGAAATACCCCATAGATTACGAAACGTGGAGGGCAACGGTCAAGGAATGGAGCGAGGTTCCCACCAAAACAAGGCATGGTATGGATTTCCTGAAGAACGCGGAGAGGATCATCGAGGGGAGGCAGGTATTCATCGATAAGGCACTGCCCCATGTCTGCTCCTATCTCCCAGACAATGCTGACTTGGATATCAGTGTGCACTTCACTGCGTACGTGCCCCCCAGGGCGTTCGCTATGGGTGAGATCGTCATCAACATGACAGCTACGTACTGGAACAACAACCCCGATAACATACTGAACACCATGGTTCACGAGCTGTTCCACGTGGGGTACAGCTACTGTGAAAACCTCAGGGGCGATAATGATGAGGGGCCGTTGATTGATATCATGAGGAACATCCACAACGAGGGCGTCTGCACCTACATCGGGTACATGGCTCAGAATATCTTCCCAGCACCAGATGAGAAGGATTACGATATGCTAAACAATACAAAGGATATCCATAGACATCATAAGAACGTCAACGAGATCCTGTCAAAGTTAGGTTCTATAACCGAGGAAGAATTGGACAAGCTCTCATGGGACATCGGAGTCATGGAGAGGAGCTACTACGTGACGGGTGCCCACATGTGCAGGGTCATAGAGGAGAAAGGGAGCAAGGATGCCCTCAAGAGGACATTGATAGATGGTCCAAGGGCTTTCTTCGAGACGTATAATGATCTTGTAACTGAAAAAGAGAAACTTTTTTATTAAAAAAAAGAGATGGGAGGTTATTACTCCCTTGTCAGAACCCTTCCCGCTCTCTCACCCGTGTATTTGCCCTCGTCAACAGCTACCGTGCCGTTCACAACGACATACTCGATGCCCTCCGGGTGCTGTCTCGGCTCGATCTCCGTACTAAGCACCTTCAAGTTGGGCAGGTCCATCAGCACGATATCCGCGTATGCCCCCTCCTTGAGGACTCCACGGCCTTTCATATTGTGGACACGCGCCGCCATGGTCGCGGTCTTCTGCACCGCCTCCTCCATGTTGAAGACATCTCCGTCCCTGACGTACTTGATGTAGAACATTGGGAACGCGCTGAACGGATTGATTCCCGGTATGTTGTACGGCGGGCTCTTTCCCTGGTAGTCCTTGTCGAACACGCTGGTGTCCAGCCCGACCATGCCCCTGGGGTGCGTCCAGTACTGCAGGTATGGCTTCCTCGGCCCGAGGGTGCCAGTCGCGCCCCTCGTATAGGGGTCCTCCGCGATGATGTCGAAGTAGGTGTCCCACTGGTCCGCGTCCCTTTCAGCAGCCACTTCGGCAACGGTTTTCCCGTCAATGCCTGGTACCTTGCTCTGGATCACGATGATGTTTTCGGCCCACTTTGGCGCGGTGTTGGGGTTGTAAGCTACCCTGATGAACCACTTGCCCCTGCGAACGGCGTCCTTGACCTCTTCCCTGAAGTCCTTTACCTTGAGCCACTTGCCGAAGCCCTCAAGTCCGCCCAGCTCCCTGAGCCATGGGCTGTACAGGGATGCCAGGTAAGGCATTGTGGAGAAGCCACTCCTCGTGAGTTGCGGGATCGCGTCCCATGTGATGTCAAGGTCGGTCTTGGCGTCCTCTGAGATCATATCAAGGGTCGTCTTGACGTTGTGGTACTCCAGCTCGTCGGGTGCAGGTGGGTGCATCTGCCAACCCGTGGACATGTGGGCGTAGTGGAGCCTCACACCAGTCTTTTTCCAGACATCTACACACTCCATGAGTGCAGTGATCTTCTCGTTGGGCACGTGTCCAGCTGATACTCCCCTCCTCCTCCCTGTCCTTCTCCAGTGGGGGCAGTAGACGCCGCCGTACTCCTTGAGGACGGAGACCGAGTCGATGATCTCCTCGTGGGCGGCGTAGACTCCGGGGTCATAGTCCAGTCCGGTGCTCAATCCGATGCAGCCGTCTTTCATGGCCTGATGGATAAGTTCCCGCATCTGGGCCCACTCTTCCTTTGTGGAGTGGCGTTTGTAGTCCTTGCCCATAACAACAGTACGCACGGTTCCCTGTCCTACAAGGGGTGCAAAGTTGACCGCGATTCCTGTCTTTTCAACCCTCTTGAAGTACTCCGCCATGGTCTTCCAGTCAAGATTCCAGCCATACTCCTGGTCCATCCACTCGTTTATCTGGTCAATTGGATAGTATGATTGATTCTGGTAGAACTTGAACGGATCCAGGTCCGGTATCTTATCCTGTAACCCCCTAGGGGTTCTGACGTACTCGCCTAGAGGCGCGGGCGATCCCCCGCACTGGCCACCGACGAAAGTAGTGATCCCCTGCATGATATAGTTCTGGCAGTCAGGGAAGTGAAGGAGGCTCCAGTCTGCGTGGCTGTGGGCATCGATGAACCCGGGGACCGCTGTTAGCCCCTTGGCGTCGATGGTCTTCTCGGCGTCTCCCGTTACAGCTCCTAATGACTCAACCTTGTCTCCCTTTACTCCGATGGAACCCTTGTATGGCTTCTTACCGGTTCCCTCGTAGATCTTCGCGTTCTTGATGAGAATGTCGTATTCAGTCATAATAATCTGTAAATGTAATCGTATTTTCTTAATTTAACACTTGCAGATGCTGCGCGGAGTTACCTTCCGATTATCTTTCCCATTCGGCCCTGATGATGCCCCTCATCTCCATGTCCTC
Source organism: Candidatus Bathyarchaeota archaeon (assembly GCA_018652685.1). Classification (GTDB taxonomy): domain Archaea; phylum Thermoproteota; class Bathyarchaeia; order TCS64; family TCS64; genus RBG-16-57-9. The sequence goes on along the minus strand of JABIBQ010000073.1, from coordinate 82,440 downwards.
TAAAACTCCCCATTTTAGGACGTGTTGTCTCCTTATCCCCTCATGACTCATGCCCAGTTTCTCCATGACCCGGCCCGACGCGGGGTTTCTGCTCAGGTACCTCGCGTGAATCCGCAACAAGCCCCTCTCCGTGAACCCGTACCTGAGGACCTCCCTAGCCGCCTCCGTGCAGTACCCTTTGTTCCAGTAGGGAACCCCGACCCAGTACCCCAGCTCACCCTGATGACCCTCAACGATGCCAATTAAACTGACTGTCCCGATTAGTTCGCCGCTCTCTTTTTCGATGATGGCGAATGCGACGCCCTTCCCGCTCTGATATCTCTCCTCGTGGGTGCCGATCCATGTCTCGGCCATGCCGTCCTCGTAAGGGTGCGGGAGGTTCAACGTGGTGGCAGCTATCTTCCTGTCACCTGCTAGTATCTGAACTCGCTCGGCGTCGTTCAATGTAAACGGTCGGAGAACGAGACGCTCTGTCTCAAGGGTATGCTGGGGAATCATCTGCTTCAATTATAAAATATTCAGGCTAACTCTTATGCCTACCTTGTTTGACCTTTGCCATGAAATCCTTGACGCGCTGGGGGTCCACAGGGTTCCATGTATAACCGTCCACCTTGAGACTTGATCCAACGATGGCACCGTCGGCCACAGACAGGTATTCCTCTACGTTGTGGGCTTTTACACCGGTGTTGACGAACACAGGGGCGTCGATGTGGTCTTTGATGTCCTTGATGACTGATAGATCGGCCTCCGCTCCCGCCATCTTTCCCGAAACCAGTATCACGTCGGCCAACGACGACACCACCGCGCTGTGGGCACGGTCAGCCTCGCTGCGTGAGCCCAGTGGTGAAGCGAATTCTGGCACCACGTTGTAGAACACCCTGATATCACCGGCCCCGATCTGGGACCTGAACCTTGCAAACTTTCCCGCGTCCGGTGACCAAAGTCCCATGTCCGACTCGTAGACTCCTGTAATCACCTCTCTGATGAAGCTGGCACCTGTGGCATGTGCTATGGCTATGGCCGCCATGGGGTCCCAAAGGAAGTCTACACCGAATGGGATGCTTGGCTTTACCTCGGAGACAACCCTGGTCATTGCCGCGATCTGCTCGATGCCCGCCTCGAACACGTAGGGGCGGTCGTCCTCGTTACAGAACATGATGGCGTCCACCCCGCCCTCCAGGAGGTGCTCAACGTCCCGTGCCACGCAATCAACTAGGTATTCGACTCCCTTCTTGTTGTCGTAGTGTGGGGTACCCGGTAGTGCAGGTATGTGCGCCATGGCGATAATGGGCTTGCTGACCCCGAACAGCTCGTTGAACCATCCCTTGGAATTCATGTTTAGCTCGTCATGGCGTGGACTAAAGAGATTTTCGCCCGGTTAGTGCACCTTTTTTCGTGATTTTTGTCAAGCTAGTCTTATACCTCGTCCCCGGAGAGCAGTATCGATGTCAAAAGGATGCTGCGGGGACAACTTGCCCTCGCCTACCCTAGGTGAAACAGGTACGATATGCTATTGCAATCATATTACGGCCCAGGAGATCGTTAAAACCGTCAAAGAGACGGGGGTGACAACGATTTCAGGTATCAAAGAGCACCTCAGGAACGAGGTCATCTCGAATTGCTCGGAATTCAATCCCACAGGTGAATGTTGTCATAAATCCTTTGACGCAGTGATCAAACACGCAATGGTTAGACAGTAGCCTTCCCGCTTTTCTGGAAGATGAACTCGATTACGTGTTCCTCCCCGAACTCCTCTGATACCTGGGTCTCGCGGTGGAATTTCACCAGCGAGAAACCGAGGGGCAGGAAATAGCCCTCAATCTCCTCCACCCTGTAGCCCCGCGTGTACATATCCTGGCCCATCAGGTTCACGAAGACATCCGAAACAGGGTCATGCGAGTCATTGCCCGGTTCATTCAACGAGAGGTAGAAGCACCCCCCATCTACTAGGGAGGCGTAGATTCTTGAGGCGGTCTCTCTGAATAATTCTGGGGTCAGCAGGAGCATCGAGAAAGACGAGAGGGCTCCGTCGAACTTGTCCCTGTACTCTATCTCGCTCATGGAACGCTGGACGAACTTGGCTTCTGGGACGTTCCTTGTGGCTACTTTGACCATCTCCTCGCTGAGATCTACTCCCAGCACATCAAACCCATTCTTTACCAGGTGGCTCGCGTAGGGTAGTCCGGTTCCGCAGCCGAGGTCAAGCACCCTCCCGTTTCGGGGGAGCTTTCCAGTGAACGCATTGAAGACATCGCTGAACTCTTTTAGAGCCCCCGACCTTTCGTCGTATCGCCCCGCGATGTTGTCCCATGCCTTTTTGTTCAGATCAAGTATGTCTTTCAACGGTCTCATTTGGTAAATTGCCGTCCGAAGATACATGTATTTTCTGGTCCATAATCATAGTGGGTAGCATGGTTGAGCGCCCCTGTCTTCTTCGTCGAATATCTTATCCATAATCAGATGATACATACTGGTGAATTATCATGAGATACGTTTTCTACGATGACTTCAAACCAGGTTTGGTCAAGAACGACACAATAGTGGACATCAGCGACGAGTTAGGAGTCAAGCCATATCAGACACCCCAGATGATAGTGGAGAAATTCATTAAAGAATACGAAAAACTCAAGCCAGCACTTGAGAAAGCCCTCAAGGAAAAGAAGGGGACGCCCATCAAAGATGTTCGCCTCAGGCAACCCGTGCCAAAACCAGGGCTATTCCTATGCGGGATAGGCGGATTCGGTGAGGGTGAGGGGAGGAAGCGTCCACTAAACTTTTTCCTGAAAGCCTGGACCACGATCATTGGCCCCGGAGACACGGTGGTCTTGCCAAAGGCTAAGGCGAGGATATACGAGCACGAGGCCGAGCTAGCGGTCATAATCGGGAAACACACTCAGAATGTGTCCGAGAAAGAGGCGCTTGACAGTATATTCGGGTACACGATGCTCATTGATGTATCAGGCAGAGGAGTCCCTGATGCGGGCGGTTTCTGGCCACAAAAATCCTTTGACACCTTTGGACCGATGGGCCCCGTTCTTGTCACAAAGGACGAGATTCCTGATCCCTATTCCTTGGGGATCAAGCTGTGGGTCGATGGTGTACTCAGGCAGAATTACAACACCGATGACATGAGCCATGACCTTGGGGCGAAGATTAGCTTCCTCTCCGATATCTGTACCCTCAGTCCTGGGGACGTCATGGCCTGCGGGACGAACCACCACGGTCTAGGCCCTATGCAGGACGGGGAAAAGGTCACCATTGAGATAGGTCAGATCGGGACAATGTCCGTCCAAGTTAAAGACCCGTACAAACGTGAGTGGGACATCGCCGAGAACATACGTCCCTAATAATATTCCCTTTCCCGATTTAAGGGATCAAGAATATCCAATCCCTATTTTATGGAGTGTATGCTAAACTGGATTCGCTAGATATTGTCTTTCACATAAACTTGGCTTTAATACTTTACCTAAGAAGTATTGTTTTTCGCCCCCGCGCTTTGAAAGACGAAAAACAGTGCTTTTAGAACGTAATGAATCCGAGAATGCGTTTATGTTTGTTATTAAACCAGGTACTTATTACACGGATTTACAGAGTCACGGATTCATGAAACGACAGTATTTGCCCTCATTCTTTCGCTGAAAAAACAAAACATCATTTCTCTTTCTGCGTATTACTCAACCAGTTATGACGTATGCAATTTGGTAATTATTTCTCTGTTTTCTTTAACCTTTTTCAAAACGAGGCCGCATTCAAGTTAATAAAATCTTAAATAGTAAATCGAAATACCAGACTCAGATTCAAATGATAAACGAAAAACAGTCAATGTACATAGCTATTATTGCGCTCGTTATCGCAGTACTAGCTATTGGAATAACATACACAACTGAGGCACCAGCGGGACTCACGGGTCCTGAGGGGCCTCAGGGAGTAGCTGGACCTGATGGTGCCGATGGCTCTGATGGTGCAGTTGGTCCTGCTGGAGCGCAAGGTGAGTCATATACTCAAGTTGCGGAGGCAGAGACTTGTGTAGTGTGCCACGAAGGAGCCGGTGCTGACCATCAGGCTGACTACGATGACTACAACGACGAGAGCAATCTTGCGATTACCATTGATAGCGTTTCAACAACTGGTACTACCTCCGTTATGACGGTCACCATCATGAAGGATGGTGCAGCTTATGTTGAGGATGACCTATCAGATCTTGACCAGGCGAGATTCTATGCCATGGCATATGATAGCGCGACCGGCATGTGGGATGGACGTGATGAAGACTACGTTCCATCTGGCTACGTTAGGTACTCAACTGTCGCAGCGATTGGAGGCGGTCAATACACTATAACCGCTTCTGGCGTAACATACGACATTGAGACTTCTGACGCTATTGCTTATGCATATATCGCGCAAGGTCCACTTGACGTTGAGGCCGGTGGAAGTCACGTACATCTGTACGCTGACGTTGCCAGTGCAGGCATCTCCTATGGTGCTGCTGATGAATACGAGTCCGTAGCCGTTGTCTCTGGTTGTGAGAAATGCCACGGTGAACCATACGGAAAGCACGGTTATAGGCAGGCTGAAGTTGAAGGGTTATCCGACTTTGCATCATGCAAGGTATGCCACTACGATGACCGCAAGGGCGGCCACCAGGACTGGTTGGTTATCCCAAACGATCCTGTAAGGTATACTGAGCTTCATGCTGGCGATGACTTGACGGAGGAGGAGGAAATCCAGTATTCGTATATGGCGACTGTCATGCAGGACACTCACATTACGCACGCTATGGAGTTCCCATACCCGCAGTCAATGTCTAACTGTGTAACCTGCCACGAGGGTAAGCTCGATATGATCTTAACGGATGATTACTTCACTATTGAGACATGCAAGAGCTGTCACGCGGTTACCGGCTCAGAGGAGTACGATACGGCAGAATACGCACTGGCGACAGTACTACCCGCGGTTCACGATGGAATGAACTTGGACACAGTGAATTGTGCAAGCTGCCACAGCGCAGCGGGCGGATTCCCAGTGTTCAGCGAGATCCACTCCGGATATGATAAGCAGGTTTACACCGCTGATGGCGTGAAGTACGCTGATGCAGTTGTAATCACAATTGATGAGACTTCTGTCTCTGATGACGTAGTTACCGTGAAGTTCAGTGCAACATCTTCCTTGGCAGCTATCGATGTCGCGGACATCGAGCCTACTGTGATGGTTGGAATGTACGGCTGGGACACGAAAGACTACATCATTGGTCCACACGAGAGGCTTGTTGACGACAACGGCGATGGTGAGATTTCCAGGAGCAGCGGCGATGACCGTGCACTGGAATACGGCGTAGGTGACGATGATCACCCACGTGGTGCCACCGTTTCGGCAGCAGATGGTAGCTGGGAAGTTACTGTCGATATGTCCACATGGGGTAACCTGATCGATGACGGTACTGTTAGCAGGATCGAGGTCGCTGTAATGGGTGAACTCGTGGATGCTGACGATGTCGAGCTAGCTATCAACGCTGTCTCAAAGACCTATGACTTAGCTACAGCTGAGTTCGTCGACTATTACGACCCTATAACCGATGTTGAGGGATGTAACACGTGCCACGAGGCACTTGGTATAACTTTCCACGGACCTGATAGAGGCGGAAGTATTGTCGTCTGTAGGATGTGTCACATTACGAAGAGCCGCGGTTCCCACTTGGAGCTGCAGTCGAGGTCAATCGACTCTTACGTACATGCGATACACTCATTCCAGGCGTATGATATCGGCGATGTTGATTTCACCGACGCTGTTGAGGCTACTAGGTACGAAACCCACGTTGCGCACACGATGCCACTGTTCACAATCAAGGATTGTGAAGCATGCCACAACGAGGGGACCTACGAGGTGCCAGATCAGTCAAAGTCGCTACCAGGCGCCTTGTCTGCAACTGACTCCGTTGATGATAGAGATATCGGAGACTATCCGATCTACCTCACTGGACCCGCTACAAGAGCTTGTGGTGGATGTCACAGGACAGACCTGATCAACGCGGATGATGCCGGTGGTCTTGAGATCTTGTTCCAGCACATGAAGGCCGGTGGTTACCTAATTGCGGAAGTGGACGACTACGCAGCCGAACTCGGTACGGTAATCGACGACATCATGTACTACTTCAAGTAAGAACAAGCGAGACGGGTGAAAACCCCGTTCGCGCCCCCTTTTTAATTTATTATTCTTAACCAGAACCGAGTTTTAGGTATGCATGGGTTCTGAGTGCTTTATTCTGATCGAACCCTGCAGCTATCGACAAGATGGCTCCATATTTATCGAATATTTTATCTTATTTTATACCAAAACTAACGTTTTAGATGCATTATCCCGTAAAACGATATTTTATATTCTATGAGAATCTTGACGATGGGAATCAAAATGGTTTACGACTTTGACACAGAGATCGACAGGATGCCAACTAGCTCATACAAGTGGAGTTGGATGAAACAAATCACAGGGCTAGAAGATCTGTTCCCTCTCTGGGTAGCTGACATGGACTTTGCCTGCCCCCCCGAGGTAGTTCAAGCACTCAAAGACCGAGTAGCGCATCCCATTTACGGGTACACTGGACCAACAGACGGGTACCACGACGGACTCATTAAGTGGATGGAGAAGCGCCACGATTGGAAGAGAATTGAGAAAGAGTGGGTCACCTACACACCTGGAGTAGTCTCAGGGTTCAGCCTAGCCATCCAGGCATACTCACAGCCGGGAGACAAGGTCGTAATCCAGCCACCTGTCTACTACCCGTTCAGGAACCAGATCTTGGCTAACGGTAGGCAGGTCGCGGACAACCCACTCAAAATCGTCGATGGAAAGTACGAGATGGATTTTGAGGACCTAGAGGCGAAGATTGATGCAAGGACAAAGATGATCATTCTTTGCAGCCCACACAACCCCATTGGAAGAGTATGGAAAAAGGATGAGCTGAAGAAGCTGGTCGAGATCTGTATTGAGAAGGACATCATTATAATCTCTGACGAGATCCACAACGACCTCATCCTCGGGGACATCAAACACACCCCGACCGCCACCATTTCCAAGAAGGCGATGGACAGGACGGTTACACTGGTCGCGGTCAGCAAGACCTTCAACCTAGCAGGTATGTCAACGGCGAACTGTATTATCCCCAACAAAAAGCTGAGGGACGAGTTCCAGGCAGCCGCCGCAAAGAGCGCACTGCACAACAACCTAATCGGCATCATTGCCCAGGACGCCGCGTACAACCATGGTGAGCCCTGGCTTGAGGAGGCGCTTGAGTACATGAGGGGGAACCTGAAGTACTTTGAAGAATTCCTAGCCGAGAAGATCCCCGGCCTGGTGGTCTACCCACTTGAGGGGACATATCTAGCATGGGTTGACTGCACATCATTGGCAATGGACGACGAGAAACTCAACGACTTCATGCTGAAGAAGGCAAAGCTATGGCTCGACGAGGGCACACTGTTCGGAATCGAGGGCTCAAAGTTCATGAGGTTCAACCTCGCATGTCCCAGGTCAATCCTGGTGCGAGCCCTGAACAGTCTGGAAAAAGCGGTAAACAACCTGTAAGTGCTCCTAGAGCCCGTTTTTCTTTTTTACTATTTTTCGTTAGACTGGTCTATTTTTTCCTCACCTCACCAAGTTTGAATACGTTTAACTTGTTTGGAACTAGAGTTGAGCTGATGTACGAAATTCGCAATTATTGGATTGATCCCGCCCATTTTGATGAATGGATAAAATGGTTCGGTGAGAAGGCGGCCCCGGTTTTCAGGGCACATTGGGACATGGTGGGATTCTGGTCATCAAACGACATTCCTCCAACGTATGGAGGTGCGCACCCAGAGGCAAGGGGGACTCCTGCAAACCTCACGTGGATTATCCGCTGGGACGACAAAGAGCAGCGTGATATGGGATGGAATAAACTTGGAGTGCTTAATGAATGGAAGAAAGTGTTAGCCCAGAGACCGGGTGGGAGCGAGTGGTTGCTACATATCGAGGCAAAGTTCGCTGAATCTATCTGATGCTAACTCCCTCTACGCGTGGAATGGCTTTTGAGGAAGTAAGCCATCATACACTGGACTATATTGAGAGATGCATGGAAGTACACCGGCCCCATCTTTGATGCCCACACCCACATTGGCTCCATCGAGAACACATCCAGGATGATCGCCATCGAGGAGGAGTATGGCGTAATCAAACAGGTGGGGATTGTTCATGACGAGGAAGGTTTCAAGCAGGCCAAGGAACGTTTCCCAGGCAGGTTCGTGTACGCGAAATATCTCTCCCTGAGCGATATTGCCCAGTACAACGTGGAACCCATCATTGACGAGATATCCAAACTGTTGGACAATGGCTTCTCAATCGCTAAAACATGGTTTGGACCCAGGTGGCGCGATTATGTAGATAATGTACCGAGTGATTTCAGGATCAACCACCCAAAACTAGACCTATTCTACCAAGCTCTGGTTGACAATGATATCCCCCTCATTGTCCACATCAGTGACCCTGACACCTACTACGCGAACCAGTACAAGGACTCGGAAAAGTACGGGCTCAAGGATGAACACCTCCAGGAGCTGGAGGACGTACTATCCCGGTACCGTAAACTCCGGGTCCAGATCCCCCACTTCGGAGCACAGCCCGAGATACACCGGCTGCCAGCCCTCTCCAGGTGGCTGGACAAGTACCCGAACGTCGTGGTGGATACCGCTTCGTCAAGGTGGATGGCCCGCGAGCTGAGCAAGGAGGTTAAGAAGGCCCGCGAGTTCATGATCAAGTACTCGGACAGGGTCCTCTTCGGGACCGATGTCGTTAGTAATAGAGGTCAAGGTAACTATTTCTCTGGCAGGTATCTTGCACAGAGAATCCTGTGGGAAACAGATGAGCGGGATACCCCTCTCCCGATTCCTGATGCCGACACCGTGAACACCGGAGGCACCTTCATCAACGGCCTTGACCTGCCGCTTGATGTCCTCAGAAAGCTATATTGGGAGAACGCTAATCGACTCTATTTCAGGTAAATGATGCGGTAATAGTCTTGAGTGTGGTTCGAACCCATTCACTTGCCCAAATAGAATCTTCTCAGATCCTCGGGTAACTTTTCAATCGAGTATCTCAGCATCGTTCTGGGCATCGTTTTGTAATGTTCTGAGAGGAACTCCTCCAAGACAGACTGGTCCTTTTTTCCTATCTCACGCAACACCCATCCGGATGCCTTGTGGATCAAGTCATGCCCATCACCGACCAGGACCGTAGCTAAAGCAAGCGCGTCAGTCAGGTCTCCCTTGTCAATGAACGCAAACGTCGAGATAATCGATATTCGCCTCTCCCAGAGACTCTCTGACCCAGCCAAATCGTAGAGAACGTCCCTTGGCCTGTCAACAAGCCACTCCCCCAGGATCTTATGCGCGCTGCTATCAACAAGGTCCCAATTGTTCACGTATTCGGTGTTGCGAAGATACATCTCAACAACCTGTTGTTTTACAACCTCGTCTCCCCTGTTGAACTGCTCGGTAAGAATGAACAGCGCAGTCAACCTGTGTTCATGAATCCCGCTCCGAAAAAGCTCTTGGACATCAGTTAAGGGTATTGTTCTGTACTTTCTCGCAACTCGACGAGTCTCTGGGACACGTAAACCGAGGAAAACATCACCTTCCCCGTATTCACCCTCACCTGTCTTGAAGAACCCTTGAAGTCTTCTTGCGTACTCAGGGTCAGAGAGTTTGTCCAACTCGGCTTTCACCTCATCAGTCGACATAATTAAACAACGATTAATTCAAATTTAGTTCTAACGATAAATGAGTCGATATCCAACTTGTTTTCCTCCCTTCCTCAAGTTGGGGTCGAACCCCTCTGTCTTGGTGATATCAATCGCTCCCACCGTTTCCCATCGCTAATAAAAGTCACCAAGTATCAATCTGTATGTACAGCGGACACACCTCAATGCCTCCGAAATAATAGTTTTTTCTCGATAATACCAGTTGCAGGAACTCATTTTTCCGCGATTTAGTAGGTTACTTACTATACAGAAGAATGGTGCGGGAGGTGGGGTTCGAACCCACGGAGGACTAGTCCATCAGGTCCTAAGCCTGACCCCTTTGGCCGCTCGGGAACCCCCGCAGACGGTACCAAACAACGCCCAAGAGATTAAAGAATCTTCCTAATAAAGGTCAAATACCGTGGGGGCATCCCAAACCCCATGACCGAGGAGCCACTTAAGACCAACAGAACACTCTACGCCACCGGTTTCCTCCAGAACTTCAGCGATGAGCTCATCAAGCGTTTCATCAACCTCCTAGCCATCGCAGTTGGGGCCACCGTAGACCAGCTGGGAACCCTCAACGCCACCAGGATGCTGGCATCAAACCTATTCCAGGTACTATTCGGCAGGCTCGCCGACAGATACGGCAAGAAACGGCTAATAGCCATCGGCAGAATACTCAACGGGCTCACGTTAGCCGCCATCCTCCTAGTGGATACCCCAGGCTGGGTCGTGAGCCTGGTAATAGCCGCCAGTATCTTCACAAGTATGGCAACTCCCAGCTGGAACAGCCTGCTAGGCGACTATACTTCAAAAACAAAGCGAGGCGAGGTGATCGGAAGGGTCAACAGCGTCAGCTACATCGGTGGATTAATCGCCATGATAACAGCGTTCCTCATCAGCGTTAACCAGTTCGGACCAATAACCCGGGCAAGCTACACCCCCGTCATGGTGATAGCCTCTACCGCGAGTCTCATCGCCGGTGTGACCTCGCTGTTCCTCAAAGAGCAGGAGTCCAAAGCAGGAGAAACTCTCGACCTGAAAGAGGTGCTGAGAAACCCAGATCTGAAACGCTTCCTCGGGCTGGTTTTCATCTACCACGTGGGATCAAGCGTCGGCATGCCCCTTTTCCCGTACATCATGGCCGCGAAGCTCCAGCTATCTGTATGGCAGGTAGCCGTGACCAGCATAACAAACATGCTGGCGGCGGTCCTGAGCCAGCCATATGTCGGCAAACTCCTCGACAGGCTGGGCAGGAAGAAGATACTGGCGTTCAGCAGGATGGCAATGGCGTCAAGTTGCCTAATCTACCCAGTCGCGACATCCTGGGTCCATATCGCTGCCGTTGAGGCGATCAGTGGGCTGGCCATATCAAGTTGGCTAAGTGCACAGTCCACTTACATGATTGATATCGCTCCCAGAAAACTGAGGGCAACATACCTGGCATCAAGTATGGCCTCTATAGGAGTCGCCACATTCATCGGCAGCAACATAGGAGGCCAGCTAGTTCAGAATGTGCTGGGCGGGAACCTGGCCGCAGTAGAGACAGGTCTATACATCGCGGGAGCACTGAGGCTCGTCCTCGGGCTGCTGTTCCTGACCATAAAAGAGAAGAGGGGTTAACTCTCCAGGATGTCCTTCCAGTAGTCCATATACCCTGATTTCTGGACTTCTGGCTCGTACTCGTCGATGACTTGCCTTGCGAGCTTCGCCCCGTCCCAGAGAAGGTCCAATACCATACCCGCGTAGAGCTTTGCAGGCATAACATAGGCCGCGTAAGGGTCAACTATCGAATAGCTGCGGCTGTGCCCGACGCCTATCGCTCCTCCCACGCCGAAGCTGGCCTTCGGCATGATGCTTGCAACGTCATTTATGTCAGAAACAGCTCCGTGTGGGGTCCTGATTGGTGATGGGTTTACCACTCCCATCAAGGTGTTCTCTTCGTCGAAGATCTCGGCAACGTTGTCTCTCATGTTCCTCCACAGGGCATCGCTGCCCTGTTTCGGGCTCGGCAGGTAACCGGGGATGTTGTCGATCTCGACCTCCGCCCCCAGTGCCATCGCGCCTCCCTTGAGAGCCCTGTCCACTTTCATGGAGGCGTCCTTGATGGCATCAACCGATGCTGCCCTGATCATCATCTCCATTCTCACCTCGCTGGGTACTATGTTCACGGCGTCCCCTCCCTTTGTTATGAAATAGTGAACGCGAACCGCGTCCGAGTCCTTGAAAGTGTCCCTCTGAGCGTCAATGGCCGACATTGCTATGTTAGCTGCGTTCAAGGCGTTCACGCCGTTCCATGGGGCAGCCCCGCTGTGAGCCTCCGCCCCCTTGAATCGTATCATTTTTCCCATGAAGCCTACACCGCCCGGTTGAGGTCCTTCACCGCCCCTGACCGCTATCTTCCAGTCGGTGTTGGTCGCCATATGGTTTGCTAAACTGATGTCTACGTCCTGGAAGTATCCGTCCTTGATGAACTCCTGCTTGCCGCCGAGAAAATACAGCTTCCCCTCGCTATACAGCTCCCTCCTCCACTCGATGTCAATGGGCTCCTCCGCTGGGACCGCCATGCACGTCACCGAGCCGTCAAGGTGCTCCATGATCCCGGAGTCAACAAGTGCCATGGCGACGCCGATCATGTTCGCCATCTGGCCGTTGTGACCGCACGAGTGGACCGAGCCCGTCACTGGATCAGAATCCGGGTGCTCCGGTATCGTCAGTGCGTCGAGCTCACCGATAACCGCGATGTTGGGGCGGTCATCCCTTCCCTTGATCACTGTCTGCAGCCCAGTCAGACCTATCTTTTCCTCGACCTCCAGCCCCAAGCCCTTGAAGATGCTTGATGTGTACTCTGCGGTCTTGTGCTCCTTGAACCCGACCTCCGGGTTCCTCCATATCCACTGGCCCACGGCGATGATGTCGTCCGCCCTGGCCTCCACCGCGTCAAGTAGCTTCCCTTTGAGAACCGATTTATCCATAAAGGATACCTGGCTGTAACAAATTTAACATGATATACAAGAAGAAAGTGAGGGCAGGTTACCAGAAAGCTAGGGGGATCTTGACGTGGATTGCCTTCGCCGGGCATTCCTCCTGGCAGATGAAGCATAGCTGGCATTCGTCGGGGTATCTGACGCTGGGCTTGCCGTCCTCGTCCTTGACGATAACGTCCAGCGGACAGAGGCTATAACAGGTGCCACATCTCGTGCATTTCACATAGTCAAACGTGGCCGTCATGGCTTGACCTCCTTCACAGCCTCGTATTCCTCAAGCGTGGGTGGCCGTTGCTCCACGGTCCTGCGCTTGAAGACCTTCATCTCGCCGCCCTCCCTCTTGACCACGACCCTTTGCCTGTGCCATGTCGGGTGCTGTGGGGGGTAGTCCTTCCTGTCAAGGAAGTGGCGGCCGTAGGGGACAGACTCCGTCCTGAAGAGCGAAGACTCCATGTGAACCTCGGCAACCTCCATGATGTTCCTGACCTCTGCCCACCGCATCAGGTCATGGGGGGTATCTGCCTTGATCCTTCCCTCCCATTCTTCCCTGATCCTCCGTATGTTCTTCAGGCCTTGCTCCAGCATACCACCCGTCTTACTGATGTAGGCGTACTTTGTCATGATTCCCCTGACCTTTTCCTCAAGCTCTTGGGGTGGAACCCCATTCTCTCGCTTACTTGGTGCGAGAATTGTGTCTGATATCATCTTCAACTGTTTCTCATCAATGGGAGTCCATTCATCCTGCCCCTCGATGTACTTCGAAGCCGCAATCCCGGCTCTCCTTGCGAACACGTAGGCACCCGAAAGGCTGTCCTGCCAGATCTCGTCGCCAGCAGCGTACAAACCAGGTAAGGTCGTAGCGCCATAGTAATTGAAGACCGGGCCTCCTAGGAAACCAATGGGCTGGCTCTCAAACTCGTACCTGCCCTTCCTCCTGTCCTGCCCCTTCTGGGTGTAAGTCTCCGTCAAGACCACGTCTGGGAAGTTCTTCTCGTCGCTCGTGTAAGCCTCCCACTTGTCATGTCCCTCCTGCGGCATATCCCTGCTATCCCAGAAGAGGGGTCCGTTTCCCTTCTCCTCTTCCTCGTGCATTGCGTAGCTCCTACTCCAACGCTTCTTGTAGGTCTCGGCCAAGAAGTCCTCACCCTTGTGATTCACAGCACTTCCTCCCCAGAAACGGGCCATGACGTTTCCATTCATGTGGTCTGTCCTGATGAGTTCCATCATGGTCAGCTCTCCCCCGGCTCGGTAGACCATCCCCCTGCCGTCGCCGCTGTTTGTACCCATGTCTCTCATGTAGAACCATTTCTTTCCAGGGTTCACGATGTATGAACGACTACTGCTCCCGGTGCACAGGACCACTGCCTTGGCGTGGTAAGCCGTTAACTCACCCGTCCTGGTGTTCAATGCGACTGCCCCGATGACTTTCCCATCGTTCGTGAGGAGGTCAACTGCCATCGTGCGCTCCTCGATCTTGATACCCCTGCGCTCCACCTCATCCATAAGGCATTTCTTCATTGAACCGCCTTTGACCCAGCATCCACTCTCCATGCGCTCCCCGATCTTCTTGTGCCAGTAGTTGTCCCACGTGCCGTCCCCTGCCTTGTATATCTCAAGGCCCCAGCTCTCCAGCTCCCTCACAATCGGGGTGAACTCCTCTGCTATGATGTATTTGTCAAGTGGACGCTCCTGTCCACTCCAACCGGAACTACTGCTCAGATAACCCTCCACGAACTCCATGCTCGTGGGCCCTCCCGGGATATTGCATAGCGGGTTAATCTCGCTGGTAAAATGGCCAATCCCTAGTGCCCCACCGCTCCTGTGGGTCGCCTTCTCAAGCACGATGATATCCTTCGTGTAATCGCTTGCCTTGATGGCAGCCATGCTTCCTGCTGCACCAGCACCAACAATCAAGAGGTCAGTCTTTGTTATCTTCAACGGTCAATCAGTCGTATTTCTGATAATATTTACTTAAGACTTGTTAGTCATTTTCCTGATTAACAAGCATGTTTTACCATTTTTCAGGTAGGTTTAAACCCTGTACCTCCTTCTCGGAGCCAAATGAGCAGACAAAAGGATGAGCCGTTGGAGACAAACAAGATCCTCATATGGACGGGGTTCATCCGGATGTTCGGGGACAGTCTCAACAACCGCTACAACAACCTGCTGGTCTCCATCGCCGGCGCGTCTGTCAACCAGATGGGCTTTCTCCAGGGAGGGAAAAGCCTCTTCGGCAACCTCACCCAGCTCCTGTTCGGCCAGCTGGCCGACAGGTACGGCAAGAAACAATTCATAGCCGCTGGGCAATTCCTCAATGCCACGGCAATACTCGCCCTCGTGTTCTACAAGGAGCCGAACTGGTTGATCCTCTGGGTTCTGGTCAGCAGTTTTGCCACCAGCATGACCAGGCCTGGATGGAGCAGCCTTCTCGGGGACTACACGAATGACAAGAACCGTGGTGAGATGATCGGTAAGATCAACAGTTTTGCACAGATGGGTAGCTTTGTTGCGATGCTTGTCGCGTTTTCCATCAACTTCAACCAGGTGGGGGACACCACCAGGGAGAGTTTCACAGTGGTACTCATCCTCGCGGCCCTTGCCAGCCTTGTTGGTGGAGTCCTCGTACTCTTTGTGGAGGAGAAACCGCCAGAGGGAAAATCCCTGCAGCTTGACCTAAAGAGGCTGTTCAGCGACCCAAGGCTGACCCGTTATCTCATCCTCAACTTCATCTATGGCGTGGGCATGAGCACCGCTTGGCCGCTGTTCCCCTACGTGATTACTGATAAGCTCAAAATGACGGTCTGGCAGGTCGCCACCCTGAGCCTCAGCAGCAGCGCGGTATCAACCCTGGCCCAGCGGCGATTAGGCGGGTTCATGGATAACGTTGGGAGGAAACCCGTCATCGTCATGAGCCGGATGATGATGGCGATTGCTCCGATAGCCTATGCTTTTGCCGGGCAGTGGTACCACATCACCATCGCCGAGCTCTTCCTGGGCGTTGGAATGGCGGCGTGGATGATCAGTGAGTCAACGTACGTCATTGATCTAGCCCCAGCAGACTTGAGGGCGACATACCTGGCCAGTAGCACAACAGCGTTCGGAATAGCTACTTTCATTGGAAGCAACCTGGGCGGCTATGTAGTTGATAACTTCCTCTCCTCCTCAGGTTTCACCGGGATAAACCAGGGGCTCCTCATCTCAGCTGGATTGAGAATCGTGTTCGGGTTCGCGTACACTTTCGCATACGAGACGAAGGTGTCAGAGTAACTGTCTTAAACTCGTGAAACATAGCCCATAACGATTATTATGGAACTCAAATGGCTAGGACACGCTTCATGGAAGCTCAAAACGGGGGGCGTGACCATCTATATCGACCCCTCCGAGGGGGAGTACGATGAACCGGCGGACATCATCCTCAGCACCCACCACCACGACGACCACTGCAAGCCAGATAAGGTGGACCTCATCAAGACGGAGGGGACGAAGATCATCGCCACCGCCGAGTGCGGTGAGAAACTGGGCACAGAGGTCAAGTCTCTGAAACCGGGGGAGTCCACGCGCATAGGAGAGGTCGCGATTAAAGCGGTGGAGGCATACAACTTCAAACGGTTCAGGAACCCCGGCGAGCCATACCACCCCAAGGGAGTTGGTGTGGGGTACATCGTGTACGCCGAGGGAAAATCCATCTACCATGTAGGTGACTCGGATTTTATCGAGGAGATGAAGGATGTGAAAGGCATTGATGTGATGCTTGTTCCGAGTGGAGGCACTTATACAATGGATTGCCCCGACGCGGTTGAGGCTGCCATGGCAGTTAATCCCGTCATGGCGATCCCGATGCACATCTGGGACACAGATCCAAACGAGTTCAAGGTCCAGGTCGAGTCCTCTTGCAGCACACAGGTGAAGATGATGAAGCCAGGGGATACTCTGATCCTCTAACTATTTCTTGCCCCACATATCCAGCGGGGGCTGCATCCCCTCGGGGATGGGAGTCTTGTACTCTTTACCCATGGTCCTCTTTCCGTGCTCCTCCCACGCCTTCTCCCTGAGCTCAGCATCTGTCAATAGGTCCAGACCTACCGAGGCTATTATCTTCGAGGCGAAGATGAGACTCTTATGTCCGATGCTGTGGGCACTGGCCGCCACGTTCATCCAACTATGACCGGGTGTCCCCAGAGGCCATGTCGCCGTGGAGAACTCCATGGTTGGAGCCATCCAGCTGACATCACTGACATCAGTGCTGCCCGGGCTCACGAAACCATCATTCCATGGATCAGGGACAGATGTGTCCATAACGACGTCCACTAACTCCTCCCATCCGGGACGCTGGCTCTTCCTAAGACTGCCTATCTTTCCGTCCCTGGACACTGATTTAGTTAGTTGCTTTCCCCACTCGATCTCGTCATCAGTGTATATGGGAGTCCCGATCGCCCTCATGTTGTTGACAACGGTCTCGCTCAGCACCTTGTTGGGAATCTTGTTGTAGATCCCCTTGATGAACTCGATCCGAAGCTCCGTCTCCGTCATCAGAGTCGCTCCCTCGGCGATCTTTAACACCCTCTTGTAAATGTGATCCACCTGGGTCCTTTCAGGTGCCCTAACCAGGTACCAGCTCCTAGCGTATCCTGGTACAACATTGGGCTGTCCACCACCCTCCTCGATGATGTAGTGTATTCGTGCATCCTGGACGACGTGCTCCCTAAGGAAGTTAACGCCCACATTCATGAGCTCGATTGCGTCCAGCGCGCTCCTGCCCTGTTCTGGGCTCCCTGCCGCGTGGCTGGTCTTTCCCGTGAAGTGGAACTTGACGCTGTTGTTTGCCAGACTGCTGGCTAGACTCCCAGTATTCATGCTACTCGGATGGTGGCTGATCACGGCGTCCACGCCGTCAAATACACCATCCCGCACCATCCAGACCTTACCGCTGGCGCTCTCCTCGGCAGGTGTCCCGAAGAACCTAACGGTGCCCACAAGCCCGTGTTCCTCCATGGCGTACCTTATGGCTACCGCTCCTGCTAGCCCCGACGCTCCATGGATATTATGTCCGCATCCCTGACCTGGTGCTCCTGCTTCAAGCGGATCCTTGTCCGTCGATACCTTCTGACTGAGTCCTGGCAGGGCATCGTACTCCCCCATCACGCCTATGATTGGCTTTCCCGTCCCATAATCGGCAACGAAAGCGGTTGGCATACCACCAACTCCCTTCGTTATTCTGAATCTATGCTTTTTCAGCTCGTCAATCATCAATTTTGCTGACTTGAACTCCAGTAACCCTAACTCGGGGCAGTTCCACAGCTCGTCGCTTAGCTCAATAATCTCGTCGTGGTTCTGTTTGATCCAACCTATTGCTGACTTCTTTACCTTGCTGGTCATAATCAAAGGTTGTTTGTCAGGTTTTTAAGCATGTTCGGGTTCGCAAAACTCTTCTCTGAACAAGTCGAGCGTGACGACCCTGTACGCTGGGTAATACGCCTGACGATATGGCTCGGTGTGATGCATGGGCTTTATCCCATTCTTGTTGATGGAGTCCTGTAATTCCTTGATTCCCTTCAACTCCATTCTGATATCACCTACTTCCACCAGACCCACGAAAACCATCCAGAGCTTTATGAACTTTTCATCGTTTCCTGTCATCTCTGCTGAAGCGGTCATCACCCGGAACAAGTCGTCAAGGCTCAGGTTCCTCCTCAAGAATGGTCTGAGGTTGACCCTGACGATTGAGCCATCGGGAGAAACGGGCTCTCTCAGGGGACGGTCCGGGTAGTCCTCTAATGGTATTCTCCCAGCTTCTTCCCAAAGGTATTCTTTGGCCTTTTCGCTGATAATGTGCCCCACGCCATAAACTCCCTGGAAAATGAGTTTGTAGACATCCCTCGGCTGGGCTTCGGGGTACCTTTCAACATGCAATATTATGAAATCTTTATCGTTTTTCGTCAAATTTCCCCCTCTATTAGATCTGTCTCAGCTCATATAACGGTAATTGGTTTGATTTTTCTTCATATAACATACAGATATTATTAACTCCAACCAAATTCATCCTGTCCTCATGGATGAGAAACTGAGGGGGACCGGGTTCATGTGGAGCATGATCCCCTCTGAAAATATATGTTATTAGATTCTATTGTGATATGAGGAATTATTATTAATCCCACATAATCCTCAGATTATAGAACTTCGATGCAGATATCAATAATTAACGTCCAATCATCTCATCGATAATTGCCTTAATATTGCGTATCAAATTCGATGTGATGGTATGATAAACAAGCAAACGCACAAGATCCTGTCAAATGGAAATAAATATGGTCCACTTGAAGATTTTACTCTCTTTGTGGAAACGCTTATCTTTCTAATTTAGAAACGAAGACTTCTCCATTTTTGGTCGCTATCCACCTTATCACATCGCCATCTTTCAGTTCCATGAACCTGAAAATCCCGGATGGTATGGTAGTTCGCCTTCTGTAACCTCGCACTGTGATATGGGGATCCTCCATAGCCACAATATCATCGGTGTCAATCTGGGGCATGTGATAGAATGTATACACTGTACCTATAGTCTTTGCGGAGGAAGGGGGAAAACTATCCCACCTTACCCTACCTTTTTAAAACCCAAACTCATTCATGGGAAGGGAGAGGAAATTGAATGACTGGGAAAAAGTCCTCTAAGAAGAAAGAGCTAATCGCCAAGGACAACTTTACCGAATGGTATGACAACGTCCTTCTTGAGGCGAAGATAGCTGACGACAGATACCCCGTGAAGGGATTCACGGTATATACAGGATGGGGCATGCGTATCGCTAAGCGTATCATAGCCATGCTTGAGGAGAAACTAGACGCAACGGACCACGATCCAATGCAGTTCCCAGTTGTGATACCGCAGAGCAGTTTCCAAAAAGAGGAGGATCATATCGCCGGTTTCAGCGGCGAGGTCTTCTGGATTACACACGCAGGCGAGAACGAGCTGGAGAACAAGCTCGTTCTGAGACCAACCTCAGAAACAGCTATCTATCCTATGTTCAAGCTCTGGATGAGGAGCCATCAGGACTTTCCCATCAGGATGCAGCAGACATGTAATGTCTACCGGTATGAGACAAAGGCAACCAGGCCGCTCTACCGTGGAAGGGAGTTCCTATGGAATGAGGGTCATACGGCCCACGCCAAGTACGAGGACGCTGAGAAACAGATCAGGATAGCCCTCAAGCTCTACAGCGAGGTCTATGATGAGCTGGGCTTGAGCTACATCAAGCTGAAGAGACCGGTCTTTGACAAGTTTGCGGGTGCTGACTATAGTGTCGCATTCGATACGTGGAACCCTGATGGTAAAGTGAACCAGATCGGCACGGTACACCAACTGGGATACAACTTCGGTGAGGCGTTCGAGCAGACATTCGAGGACGAAAACGGTGAGCAGGCAACAGCAGCAAATACATGCTACGGCATGGGGTTCGGACGGACTCTTGCCGCAACAATCGCCCACCACGGCGATGACAACGGACTGGTACTACCTCCAAAGGTAGCACCTAAACAGGTGGTAATAGTTCCAATCCTATTCAGAGGCAAGGAGGAGATAGCCATGGATTATGCTATGGAGATTGAAACCAAGCTCAAGGCAGCAGGAATCCGAGTAGTACTGGACGGCGATAATCGAACTAGCCCAGGCGACAAATACTACAAATGGGAAATGTACGGGGTGCCCCTCAGGCTTGAGGTGGGACCGCGTGAAGCCCAGAACAAGAAGGCCACCCTGGTCAGGCGCGACAACTTCGAGAAAGTTCAGGTCGAAGAGGACAAGTTGATTGACAAAGTCAATGAACTGTTCGAGGTCATATTCGAGAACCTCAAGGCCAAGGATAAGGCAAAACTGGACAGCCTCCTGAAGGACGCCTATGACATGGATCAGCTCAAAGCCTACATGGATGCCCGTCTCATCGTCAGGGTCAACTGGTGCGGTGATGCCGAGTGCGCCATAAACCTCAAGGACCAGGTAAGCGGGGAGATCAGAGGGACACGGTGGGGGGTTGAAGAGAAGCCCACAGGAAGCTGTGTCTTCTGCAAGGACGAAGCCAAATACGTAGCTTACGTCAGCAGGACCTACTAGACCTTTATTTTCATTCCGTTAAAGGCGGTCTCCATGCCCGCCTTTTCTACTTTTTTCCACTGCTCTCCGTTTTCTACTATCGACGGATTCGTGTGGTTGAAATGGGTGAAGATCACCCTCCCGATGTCCCTGCCCTTCAGTATCTCAATGGCTTCCTCCTGTGGTACGTGACCCAAGTGATAGCTCGTGATGGGTATTCCACTGATCCTGTCTAACTCGTCGTCCCACCAGAACGTGGCATCCATGAGGAAAACATCGGCTCCCTCCAGCCTATCAAGGAGCCATGGGTCAAGCTTACCAAGATCAGGGGCGTAGACAATCCTCCGGTCCCCATGTTTTATCTCGTATGCATATGTGCTGCTTGGATATTTCCTTCCATTCTCAAGAACCTTGGTATGGGATACCTCAAAACTGGTGATCTCCAGTTCACATAACCTCGTGATCGTTTTCTCCGGCTCTAATTTGATGGGGATCACATAGTTTCGAGCAAGCCTCCCCAGTTCCCCGAAATAATTGGGCCTATCCTCTGATCCGAACAAGAAATCGATGAGATCAGGTGGACCGTACAATGGAATCTCAAAGCTCTTACCCGTACAGAACTCAGCGACTCCCACAGTATGATCAGCGTGCCCGTGTGTCAGAAAAACTGAGTCTAGCCTGCTTTCCCTGAACGTTTCCCCGGCGGTTTCTACCCTTGGGACTATCCCATTTGCCTCAAGCTGTTTTTTCAGGTCGTGGCCTGCATCAAACAATACATGCTGGTCTCCATTTACCGTCGCGGTAATCGATGAACGTGTCCGCCTGAGCCTAGGATCAAGCCTGGCCACGGCGCAGTTAGGGCACGTGCAGTCCCACTCGGGGACTCCTCCGATTGATGCTGTACCGAGAACGGTAATCTCCATACCTTTTTCTGGCTCATTTCCGTGTTTAAGGTGTTCGGGCAGGTCTAATTACCCTTATCCACCCAAGATGCAAGAGTAAGTCTATGGAGGATGTCTACAGACCCGCCGAAGACTCGTACCTATTAGCACGACATGTCGAGTCGTTGGTCTCTGGGGCTGTCCTTGACATGGGAACAGGTTCGGGGATTCAAGCGATCACAGCAGCCTTGAAACCCACGGTGACATCAGTTTTGGCTGTAGACATCAATCCAGAGGCTCTAAACGAGGCGAAGAAACTGGCAGAAGACGAGGGCATCTCGGGAAAGCTTACTTATGTAATCAGCGATCTTTTCCATGAGGTTCAGGGCAGGTTTGATTGGATCATTTTCAACTCTCCATACCTTCCATCTGAGGGAAAAGCCGATGAGTATGCGTGGGCTGGGGGTGCTGAGTTGATAGAACGGTTTCTAATTGATGCCTGTAACCATCTGGAACTTATGGGATCGATTCTTCTCATCTATTCAAGCCTATCAGAACCTGATCTGAGTAGATATAAAGTTGAGTTACTTGAAGAAATTGGGTTATTTTTTGAAAAACTGTATTGTGTAAGGCTTAGCCCCACTTGATACCAAGCGCGAATCCGACCACAGCCCCACCCGCGATGGGTAGGTTTGCCAAAAATGCCCCAAGAGCACCTTCCGCCTGTCCAAGACCAGCTAATGCGGTGTCTCCCCATGTCTCTACACCGAGCCAGTCAACGGTGATCATTCCCTGAGACTCCATATAGATCAATCCAAGAGAGAATAACCCGATGATGGCAGCAGCGATCTTGGCCACCTTCTTCAACGCGAACCCAATACATAGACCGATGATTCCGCCAACTCCCAGCTGGGTAACGAGCGGGGTCAAGAAACTTGTTTGTTCACTCATAGAGAAAGTGATGTCACTGGCGTTTATAAACGAAATGCTAGTTGGGGACGATGTGGGTGCCAGTCTTACCCATCAACGCGTCCACTGCCTTGTCAAGGCTCGTAATGATAGCGTGATCACCACCATCAACGACAAAGCCAAGAGCTGCCTCCATTTTCGGCCCCATGCTCCCCGCCTTGAAATGACCCTCGCTTATGAGTTTCCTGGTCTCGTTAACAGAGACCTCCCTAACAGGCTCCTCGTCGTCTGTCCCAAAGTTCTTCAGCGCGTACTCCACATCGGTCAGTATCAGGTAGATGTCCGCAGCGACCTCTTCAGCCAGCTTCGCGCCCGCCCTGTCCTTGTCGATGACGGCGTCTACCCCCTCCAGTTTACCCGAGCCGTTTCGTAGCACAGGGATGCCCCCTCCCCCAGATGCGATGACAACTGTCCCTGACTCGACAAGCCTCTTAATAACCGATGACTCAGCTATGGCCAACGGTTTGGGCGACGGCACAACCCTTCTCCAAGTCTTTTCCCCGTTTGGCCTCACCTGCTTGACAAGCCAGCCGTTCTCCGAGCCTAGCTTCTTCGCCGTTTCCTCTGCATAGTATGGCCCGACCGGCTTCGATGGGGCATCAAAGTCAGGGTCATCCTTCCCGACGACGACTTGTGTAACTATGGTCGCTACATCTTTCCCATCTGAGGCAAGCTCATTGTTGAGGCTCTGCTGCATCATGTAACCTATCTGCCCCTGGGTCATGGATCCGAGGATGAATAACGGCTGTACGGGCACCATGTGTGCCCCCTGCTCCTGCTGGATGGCCAGGTTGCCCACCTGTGGACCGTTCCCGTGCGTGATGGCGACTTCGTATCCCTGCCTTGCTATCTCCGCGATCTGCTCGCACGCTACCTTGACGTTGTCCATCTGTTCCTCGTAAGAACCCAACTCGTGTGGCTGCTTGATGGCGTTCCCGCCCAGAGCGATCATAACCCTTTTACCCATTTTTTTCACCTGATAGAGGAATAGAATGAATGGCTCTATTCTTAAAACAATTATCATTAATACTGTCGTATTTGGAACGTTTTACCTTACCTCCTCCCACTCTTTGAACGTTTAACCATATAGGCTTGAAGAGAGCTCGCTTTTTTAGAGAACACCGACACTATAATAGAGACCAATGTTTTCTCAGTTTACTCCTCGATGGCTTTAATCAAAAAAACAAATCACGTTTTTGTCTTCTCAAATATGACACCTTTTACCATCCAGTATGGAACAAAGCCACTGGAAAACAGTTATCCGGGATTTATGGATCACTATTACCAAGAAAAATACGGCCCTGAACGGCCAAAGCTGGTCTAAAAAAGATTATCTAGAAGAGAGCGCGATACGCTCGACTTCCTGCTTGCGTCGGATGGCAAAGTTGTTGTTATCGTGGTTCGCCGCACCGATAAGTTGATCTGCAACGATCTCCTCGAATGTCCTCCTGTTTCCAAAGGTCTGTGCCTTTATTCCAAGGGCTATGTAACGCAGAGCGAGGTCGATCCTCCTCTGTGGGCTGCAATCAACCGCAAGCCTGTAGACGACTCCACCGTAGCCGATCCTCGTTGTGTCCTCGTTGGGCGCACTGTTCTCAACGGCCCTGACGATTACCTCAATTGGATTCTTCCCGGTTTTTAGATTTATGATGGTCAACGCAGTCTTCATGCTGTTGGTGACTCTGCCCTTCGCCCCACCACTTTTTCCTGGCTTCAACAGGTTGTTGATAAGCCTCTCAACGATGCTCAGGTTGCTTTTCCTGAACCTACGCGCCTCGTGCCTGCCGCCTGTGTGGGGTAGATACACGGGGTCCACATTCAGGTAACGCTTCAGGCCGATATCCCTGACCTCAATGCCTTCAAAGCTCCACTCACCGAAGAGCTTGATGCCCTCGTCCTGTCCCTGTACTTCGTTTTCACTCATATGACCACTTCGTAAGTGCTAGGTGACATTGAGAGCGGTACCATAATAAAAGGGTTATCGCTTCCCGGCGATTGATTTAAAGCCGATAGCCCCAACGGTTGGGCATTATGACGCCCAAGGATTTGGTCCAAGTTTCTACCTGTAATGTGCGGTAGCTTTCCTCTCGATGCTCAGCGTCATGATAACCAACCCTGTACTATCCATTTTTGCAAAGGACATCGGCGCCACCGGCGTCTGGATCGGGATCGCATCAACGTCAGTTCTAGTGGTGCTGATGAGTTTATTTACATCTCTAAACCTGATGGCTGCCATTATCATAATCATAGGCTTCACCTCGGGAGCGATCTGGATCATTGGCCCTGTCCTCTCTGCTGAGTCAGTCCCACCCCAGAAAAGGGGAGCTGCGATAGAAGCCTACAGGACTTTCTCCGACCTGGGTTCATTCATTGGTCCAATCATCATGGCAGCAGTAATGACTAATTACGGGATCAAGTTTTGCTTTTACATTGCAGGTGGACTAATGTTCATCACGTTATCTCTTGTTTTAATGATAAAGGAAACTGGAAAAAGTGAAGGCGAATTAGTCGCCCACTAAAAATAGTAGAGCTTTTTTACCTTACAGCTTTCTGGACCTTGCCCAGAACAAGAAGCTTCAGGGGTGTTCCGTTGACTGCGTTGACTTTAAAGCGTACTCCAGGGATATCTCCCATTGACCTTGATCGTGGCCCATGAATTCCCTCGATTGTAACCTCATCGTGCTCGTCAACATGGTTTAGTGCGCCGTCTCCGGGAAGGAAAGCGGTCGCTAATTTACCGTTCTTGATGATCTGCACCCTCACGCATTTTCTGATCGCGCTGTTGGGCTGCTTGCTCTCGATACCTACCTTCTGCAGGACGATTCCTCGGCCCATAGGTGCTCCCTCAAGGATATCCCTCTTCTCAGTCCTCCGCTTGAGCCTGAGCACATAGTCCTTGCTCTTGTACCGCATCTTTTTCCTCACGTTGCGGTTCCTGCGAGCAGCGTACATGCCGTTTGTCATGTGATTCTCCACCCTTCGGATACAGGCAGACATATTAAACGTTGCGAATTTACGCCTTCAACGCTCATTGAAGGCAAGGAACGAAACAACTGATAAATAATACCTCCCGGCGGCTGACTCTACCTAACATTTTTATTCCTCATCAAGGTTGAAGGAGTAGGAGAATTTAGAAATGAGTAAGAGGGAAAAACCTCATATTAACCTGATTATCATCGGTCACGTAGACCACGGCAAGTCCACAAGCATTGGACACCTGTTCTACGATGCAGGTGCTATTCCAGAGAAGACACTCAAGGACTTCGAGGCAGAGGCGAAAGAACTCGGTCGTGAGTCCTTCAAGTACGCTTGGATCCTTGACAAACTCAAGGAAGAGCGTGAGAGAGGCGTAACAATCGACCTCGCATTCTACGAGCTCGAAACAAAGAAGAACGTATTCACTGTCATTGACAGCCCTGGCCACAGGGACTTCGTCAAGAACATGGTCACTGGTGCAAGCCAGGCAGATGGTGCAATCCTCATGATCTCCGCCAAGAGGGGAGAATACGAGGCAGGAACCAACCCTGGCGGTCAGACTCGTGAGCACGCATTCCTCGCAAAGACCTTGGGAGTCAACCAGGTCGTCGTCGCCATCAACAAGATGGACGACGCAAGCGTAGAATGGAACGAGAACAGGTACGAGGAGGTCAAGGACGGCATCAGCAGGCTACTCAAGACGGTAGGCTACCCAACTGAGACTATCGACTTCGTCCCCACCAGCGGCTGGACAGGCGACAACTTAGTGAACAGAAGCGAGAACATGCCTTGGTACAAGGGTCCAACTCTCCTAGAGGCACTGGACAACTTCAAGCTTCCACCAAAGCCAACCGCAAAGCCACTGAGGATCGCAATTCAGGACGTCTATACTATCAAAGGCGTCGGTACGACCCCAGTAGGCAAGGTTGAGACAGGTGAGCTCAGGCCAGGTGACGATATTGTCTTCATGCCAAGCGGCGAGAAGGGCAAGGTCAACAGTATCGAGACTCACTACACAAAAATCGACGTGGCCGGTCCAGGAGACAACATTGGATTCAACACCAAGGGCGTCCCCAAGGATAAGGTCGGGCGTGGCGAGATCGTGGGGCACCCAAGCGACTTACCCACAGTAGCGAAGGCGTTCACTGGAAGGATCTTTATCATCAACCACCCAACGGCGGTCGGTGAGGGATACACACCCGTATTGCACCTGCACACAGCGCAGATCGCAGTCAGGTTCGACAAGCTAATCTCGAAGCTCGACCCAAGGACAGGACAGACCGTTGAAGAGAACCCAGCGTACCTAAGGACAGGAGAGGCAGCAGTCGTAAGATTCGTGCCACTCCAGCCAACGGCGATGGAGACATTCAAGGACTATCCAAGCCTAGGTCGTTTCGCACTCCGTGACATGGGTACCACCATCGGTGCCGGCGTCGTTATCGCGATCGAGGAATAATCCTCACAACCCTTTTTTCTATTCTATTTTAATCATCCAATAATACGTAACCTACTATAATGGTAATAATAAAACTCGGTCTGGTTTAATTAGTAAGGTTTAAGTTCTGATTCTCAGGTTAAGAGCGGGAACAACATGGCTAGACGTGCAAGGATCAAGCTTACGAGCACCGATGCAGTGAAGCTGCAGGACGTATGCGACGAGATCAAGGACATTGCCAAAAGAATAGGCGTAAAGCTTGTAGGCCCTATTCCACTGCCAACAAAGAAACTAGTGGTGCCCACCAGGAAGACTCCATGCGGTGACGGCAGCAATACATGGGACAGGTTTGAGATGCGCGTCCACAAGAGGCTGATCGAAATCGATGCCCGAGACCGTGTCATGAGAAGCATCATGCGGATCCGTGTACCCAACGAAGTGTACATCGAGATGGAAATCCGATAGGGTTTCTCATCATATTAGTCAATTTATCATTTAATAATCATCAAACATATTGTTCGGAACATTATCCGTCATTTTTTCGAGATTGAGGAATAAGTCAAGAAAAAAAGTTCCTACAATACCGGTGGTTGGGTAATAATTCCTCTTTTAGAGAAGGCTTCCAGCCGCAAAGCCGATCAACCCAGAGAACATGAGGTAGAGTATCCGTGTTTTGACCTTCCTACTGGTCTCTCTGGTTGGATCAGTCATGACTTGATAGCTACTGAATATGAGTCCAAGGTCAGTTATGGCAACGAACGGGATGTACCAGAAGGAGACGAGCTGGCTGTAGACGGGGTAGAACGACACGAGGACCGCCGAGAGGAAGAAGACTGAGGCAATTATGGCTGCATTCTTCTCGCCGCTTGTAACCGCGATGGTCCTCACACCCTCCAGTTTGTCGCCGTCAATGTCCACTATGCCCTTGGTTATCTCCCTGCCGGTGTTTGCCAGAAACGCGATTCCGCTAAAGCTGAGGGATGCAGCCAGTGAGCCAGTCATGATTCCGCCGTACATGAATGGCAGGGCAACGGAGACGCTTACCATGAGATTGCCGGGGAAGCCTGTTTTCTTGCCCCATATTGAGTAGACCATCATGACGACCCACGCGAATACCGCGATAAACAGTGCCTCCGTTGAGATCATGTAAGAAGATGCCAGCCCTACTGCGCTCAGTAAGCCAGTGAATGCCACTGCTGCGCTTGGGCTTATCCTACCGCTTGGTATGGCTCTCTGGGGCTCGTTTATCGCGTCTATCTCCCTGTCGTAGTAATCATTGATTGCCATGGCTGCCCCGCTCATGGTGAAACCGGTGAGGAAGGCGTACACCAATGACCAGCTGTCATTGAGTATCTGTGTGCCCCCTGTGATGAAAGCCCCTATGATTATTGCCACGCCCAGCATGACCGAGTTCACCGGTCTCATGATCTCAAGATAATCCCTGGGGGAGCCCATACAGGTTAGCCTCCCCTACTCGATTAAAACTGTTACCCGAGAGTAATAATTATATATAATTGATATTAAATATACTTGAGGTCTGGTGAAGATAGAGACCTCCAAGCTGTTCCAGTGGGGGCATCGCATCCCGTATCGTCTTGGCCGTGACCTGGTTCTCATCTGTTATCTCGATATCCACGGGCCCCGTGGACTCCGTGGGTATCCCGATTCTCATAGGCTAATATTTGATTTGGTAAGCTTAAGTTATTTACGTAAGCTAGGCATTATTTGTGACTAACAAGATGAGGTACAACGGATTCAGACAATACGCGTTATTTATCTTAACCTCAGTCATCATCCTCGGTTTCGGGCTTGGAGTAGTCTTTGCTGATATCGACGGGGTGGTCATGGACCCGGACGGTCAGCCGGTAACGATGGCAAATATCACGTTTTTCCGTGGTTACCTAAGGATCGGCGTGGTGTCCACTGATGATTCCGGCCTCTTTTCCATGGAACTGGATGATGGCAGTTACGTCTGCCAGGTATATGCCGGGTTGGATTATCTTCCATCAATGTTCAGTGTAAACGGCAGTCTCTCAGGGAAACTCGTTTCACTTCAGAATGCAGCGTACCTCGACCTCAAAGGAGACCTGCAGTACATCGATTCAGAGACGTTACCACTTCAAGTCGATGTTTTAGTAAAGGACTCAAACGGGGATGTTTTCAATTCAACTGGGTTTCCCCTGACCTTCGGGTCAAACCGCCTGAGTTATGAAAAAATTCTTGGGATTTCCTCGAATATCATACCAGTCCCCTCTGATCAGCCATCAACTGTTTCAATCAACAGCACCTACCTGATCGACTCACGTATCGGTTCTCGCGGATTGGAGTTCGATATTGGGTCAATCAGTGTAGGGGAACCTATTATCGTTGACCTAAGGTATCACACACTGCTCACAAGTGATCAGATTTCAAAGAGTTCGCTAATAACCCTTGAATCGAGACTGGCCGAGATGCATGGCTATGGGTTCTATCTGGCCAGGCAGGACACCGCGTTATCAACAGGTATTAGGTACACAGATGAAGCCTGGAGTTATTACGAGGATGGTGAGTACGCAGAGAGCTTTGACTCCCTGAAACGAGGGTACCTGCTCTTCGAGCATGCCAACGCCGAGTTGATTGCCATGTACCAGGAGGCAAGTTTCTCGGTTTTTGGTCTCATGGGCTTCCTCGCCATGAGTTCATTTATCCTGGGCTACCTTGTCACCGATGAGCCAATTCATCAGATTATCGTTGACGTGGTTGCTTACACTGTCAGCCTCACGTTTTTCTATTTCACATATCCTGGCAGCAGGACGATTCCAATAAACACATTTGCGATTGCGGCAGCAGGGTTTCTGCTCGGATTCAGTATTATCGGCTGGTTTTTCCCGCAACTATTCAGGATCGGCTCAAGCGATGGACGGGTTCATACAAGGAACCTTGTCTCTCCCATATTCAATCTCGCCAAGAGAAGCTTACGAAGGAGAAAACTCAGGTTCCTGTTAACGCTTGTCTCGCTGACGCTGCTAGTCATGAGCTTCGTCACACTGACAAGCTTCTCGGAGGGGTACGGTGTTGTTTCAGGGAGTACGCCATCAAAGTCATCATGGGAAGGCGTGTTTATACGGGATGGTAGCTGGTCCAAGGGTGACCCTGTATTCCTATCGTTTGCTATCCCTGAGCAGGAGTGGTTAAAGAACCGGGATGAGGTGCAGTCAATGTACGTCAAGGCCGAGAACATGCCTCTTCGGGGACCGATGTTTACTATCAGCGGGATGCAAGTCTACGGAGTTATCGGAGGAACCGAGTCCGAGTTTGAAAACGTTAGACTGGAGTCTGTTCTGGCCTCCGGGTCTCTTCCCGTTCAGGGGGTGCTAGTAAGTGAATCATTCAGCGAGGAATCGGGTATCCTGTTGGGGGAGCCTGTCTCCTTTGGAGGAATATCTCTGCCCGTTGATGGTATTTTCGAGGACTCGGCGTTTTCCCGGTTAAAAGACCTCGATGGCACGCCTTACCTGAGCGAGAAATGGGTAAACATCAGCCCTGAAGGCGAGAGCCCTAAATATGTGTTGGAGGCTGTTGAGGCATCTGAACAGGTTATAATCAACCTTGACACAATCTCAAATTTCACCATGGTTGATGTGCGGCGAATCGGGTTCACCGTTGGGTCCTTTTATAGCGAGGATGAATTCGCTGAGAGGCTAGCACTTGAACGAGGGTACTTTGCCTACTCATCCACCGAGGATGGAGACTCGTATTTCAGGCTAGGTAATTATTTCGATGGAAAAGGCGCTAGCCTGGTTATCCCTTGGGTAATCGTGGTTCTCAACGTGGTCGTCACTATGCTCAACAGCATGTTTGAGAGAAGGAAAGAGATCGAGATACTCAGCTCTGTGGGTTTAAACCCCGCCCAGGTCTCCGCAATCTTCGTGGCAGAGGCAACTATAACTGGTTTCATCGCTGGTGGTCTAGGTTACCTGGCTGGCCTTGGGGTCTACAAAGTACTGGCCCTTCTAAACTTAGGTTTGCAGGTCCACCAGAAGGTCTCAGCAGTTTGGAGCTTAGCCAGCATTGGGTTAGCCATCTCCGCCGTCCTAACCGGGGCATATGCCGCCCTCCGAAACAGTACTGTGATTACGCCAAGCCTCATGAGACGGTGGCAGATGGATGATTCAAGCGGCGGGTTCGACAAGCCCTGGATGTTGAAGATTCCCGTCATCCTTGAGCCGGGGGAAGTTGACTCCTATCTTGAGTTCTTGGAGGAACGGCTACAGCGACTGACAACTCATCCCATCGAGATGACTTCAAGGATTATGTTCAACAAGGATGAAAAGCTGATCAGCTTCATCTACAGGTCGGTTCAGGCTTCAACCGGCACCCTGTACACAAAGAACGAGATAAAAATCGTGAAAATCGATGAATTTGAGAACACCGTCGAGATGGACAGTATCGGTGACCCCGCTTACGTTCACATCGTGGGCTCGATTGTCAGAAGAATTACGATGGATTATACCTCGATGAAGGGCGATTAACTCTTCTCGATCTTCTCTACCTGCCCGTCCCTCATCCAGACGATCCTGTCACTTGCCTTGATCATCTTGAGGTCATGCGTCGCGGCTACAAGTGTCAATCCCTGGGATTTGTTAAGGCCGTGAAGGAGGTCAATGATCTCCATGCCCGTGTTCAGGTCAAGGTTTCCCGTCGGCTCGTCAGCAAGGATGATAGCCGGGTCGTTTGCGAGGGCACGCGCTATGGCAACCCTCTGTTGTTGGCCTGCCGATAGCTCCCCTGGCCTGTGGTGTATGCGGTCCTCTAGCCCAACCATCTCAAGCAACTTTTCCGCCTTCCGGGTCCCCTCGTTAGTGGGCGTGCCCGCGAAAACTGTTGGCAGCGCCACGTTCTCAACTGCTGTAAGCACCTGAATAAGGTTAAAACTCTGGAAAATGTACCCGATCTTCCTGCACCTGAGCCATGCAAGCTCATATGCATCCAACTGGCTGATGTCAACTCCGTCAATGAACACGTTCCCATCCGTCGGCTTGTCCAGCCCACCGATAAGGTTGAAAAGGGTTGTCTTCCCTGAGCCGCTCGGGCCTACGATGCTGACGTACTCGCCCCGCCCGATGTTGAGGTTAACCCCATCAAGTGCCTTGACATTCTCGTTGCCCATCTGGTAATATCTCAAAAGATTTCTTAACTCGATTACAGTGTCATAGCTCATATCTTAACGCCTCCACCGGTGGCAGCTTGCTCGCTCTCCACGCCGGGTACAACGATGCAACGATGCTGAGAATAATGCTCATCATTGTTGTCCCGACCAAGAACATAGCCAGATCCAGAGACCCGACTTTAAATATGATATCAAACCCGGTGGTGAAACCCACCGATGCCAAAGCCGCCAGAACCCCAAGGAAGTAACCGATGAGTCCCCCTGTAGCTCCCTGTATCACCGCCTCTACAAGGAACAGCATCACGATGTGCTGGTCCAAAGCGCCTATGCACTTCATGGTGCCTATCTCCCTCGTCCTCTCGTACACCGAGATCAGCATCGCGTTCGTGATCCCGACAACAGATACTATCAGGGCGACCGCCACGAGCCAGTACTGGTATGCGTCAATCCCAAGGGTTCCTCCCTCGATTGCCGAGTATGTCTGGTAGAACCTGTCTGAAAGGGCGAGGCTTGTGAGGAAGCTGTTGGCCAGCGCAATAGATGTCACGTTGATGGCAGTCCTCTGGAACCTGCGTCGTATGTATCCAATTCCGAGCCGGTACGCGTCCATCAACGAGAAATGGATCATTCGGGTCTCGCCACTCATAACGATTGAAATCCCCCTTTGAAAGTTAAAGACGTTTCCACTATTTTTCCTCCCTATTCATGCTCCAGGCGAGACAGAGCCTTCTCATGAAGCCACCCGATTTTTTTACGCTCTCGTCGTCCCCATCTGTGAACAGGGTCGTCGAGTACGTCCCGTCATCAGTCGGCTCAATAACCACCCTGTTCTTTGCGTAGAGACTCGCTATCCCGCCGCTTGCCGAATTGTAGATGAAGGAGAATACAATAGAGTCGCCTTCTACGTTTTTCTTCATCATCCGTACCGCCATCTCCCTCCCCTTCTTGCTCTCGATCAGCTTCCCCTCGATGAAATCAATGTACTCATCGAGTTCCTCGGCGAACGCATGGATGGGCAGCTCAACCATGGTCTCCATTCTGCTTTCGTCCTTTTTCCCCACACTCCATCTACGGGTCAGACTGGGGGTTATGGAGACGCTGTTCCTCAACGCCACCAATCCCCCAATCAGGACCGCTGCGAGGCTGATGCCGATAGCACCGATGCTCCACATCGCGGACACCTTCTGCTTCACCTGCAACGCGGGGGTCACCATGTAGATGAACTTGTACGCACCGAGGCCAACCAAGTACCCGATGCATCCGCCGAGGATGCCTGTAACCGCTGCCTCAGCCAGGAATATTGCTGATATGTGGCGCGGGTTCATGCCAATGCTTGAGAAAATCATTACCTCCTGGCGTCTCTCGTAGTACGCGTTCATCATCGTGACGACAACGTTCAGGACGACAATCACCCATGGAATTACAATGGGCAGCCCCTTGCCTCCGAAGTATCCTGTCAGCTCGGCGAGGAAGACCCCAGAACCGGTGGACGCCCATGCCCTGAACCCCCGGTTCAACGCGGTTGTCCTGGCGTACTCCACAGCGTCGGCATCGGGCTCTAACACAATGTTAAGTCTAGTCAGCTTCAGGAGGGTCATGTTTCCGCTCGTCTCAATGTTTGTTATCACTACCTCATCAGGGCTACAAGGTGCTATGGCTTCGACGACGAGGTCAGGGCCGTCGAACTCGACCCTTGAATGCTCGATGATCTTTGTGGGGAGAATGGTGTCCCCGTCTAGGTCAGTTAAAATGCCAAGTTTTTCATCGTCCAAGAGGGCGACGATCTTGAGTTCATGCTCCTTTTCCTGAGCAAGCATGACAAAGGTGTCACCCACCGATGCGTTGAGTTTCTCGGCCATCCCCAACGATACCATGACCTCACCTGCGTTATCCCCAATGTACTCTCCCTCGACGACCGCTGAGTCCAACCGGTTCACATTAGCCTCGTGTTCCGGGTTCAATGCGAGAATGCCGAAGACATGGGTCCCCTCTATGTCCGCTACCGGGCGAATAACCTCCCTGTACTGCCTCTGGGGCTGACTCTCGTACCTTGGAACTACCTCGGTGACCTCGTCCGCCTCATTGAACCACTTGATCAGCCCGTAATCCAGTGGGAGTGGGCCTGAAGCTCCTACCCCTCCGCTGAAAGGAGCCGTGTCCATAGTGGGAGGGGGGTCAGGCGTCCGAATCATAACGCCGTCCTTACCGATTGGGGACCCGATCTTCTCCACGCTCAAACCGAAACCGGAGGTGAAGCTTGTCAAGCTGATGAAACTGGCCACCAGGAGGAGAACGCTGGTGAGTGTGAGCAGGAACCTGAGCTTTCTCCTCCTCAGGCTCCTCTTGGATATGCTGAGGATGGGTATCACCATGTGCTGGAGGCTCGCATTTGTGGTCTCTGGTCCCCTCTGTAGAATATATGGTACCAAAACTCCGGCAAGGGACACGAAAACCAGCGAGTAAGCCCCCATCCGAATGATATCAAGCGGGGTCGTGATCTGGGCGCCTGGATGCAGGCTGTAAAGCGCAGCAAGCAGGATAAGGAAAACGACTCCACTGATAGCCGTCTTTTTTAACGAGTCCTCATGGAGCAGGGTCGCAACGACCTGGGAGGTCAACGCAATGAAAACGATCAGTATGAACACAGACCTCTCGGCGTCCCCTATCATCGATGTCACAGAGATCTCAAGGTCCGTGAGAATAACGTACGCCTCCCTCAGTGACGTGAAAGCCTCTTCGGAGCCACCTGATTCCAGGCGGGTCTGGGCCGCCGATGTGAGTGACTCTGCCTTACCAAGCTTCTGCCTCTCCACCGCGAGGAAAAAGCCCTGACTCTCCTTGTCCAGTATCAAGCTAGTGAGGACCGCCGTCTTGTTGTAAATATTATCAAAGCTCTGGGGGAGGATCCTGTCGCGGAGGTCAGCCGATACCTGTTCGCCCTCCGACAGTCCCCCGTCAACGAAATCATCGATGAATACCGTCTCAGTGAACTGTTCGCTGCCTTTCTCCACGTGCGAAGTGACCCTGATTACAAAACTAAGGCCGGCGGGTACGTACACCTCCCCGCTGGGCCTATCGAGGTACGCCGAAACCGTACCGCTTCCCGATCCATAGTAAAGATTAACCTCGCCGTAATCCATCGTGTCCTGGCCGTTGGGTTCAAGGACCCTTATGGTTATCTCGGGAACAGCCGAGGTCTCGATGAAGAAATCCTTTCCTTCTAACATTACGGTGGCTGATTTCCACAACCTGATCGTTTCCATCTCAGTCCCCCCGTTGGGGTTGTGATAAACCCCGTATGGAACGTAATCGGTCTCACCGCCAGTCTCGTGGGACACAAAGAACAGGTACCCCCTGTCCTGAGTCATTTCCAGCTCAAACCTTCCTTCATCGTCAGTGACCGTTCCGCTGGAACTGTACCACCTTGAGGAGTATCTCCTGTAGAACCTCCTGTAGAATACGGCTACCTTTGCATCTGTTACAGGTTCCCCCGTTTCGTCGTCGACGACGTAACCAACGTACTCGGGGTCACCGAGGACTACGACGCTCGCTCCTATTACCGAGACGAGGATGATAAACAATAGCACTAATTGCCAGTACTTGGGGCTCATCACCGAAGAACGCGTCATCCAAGAAAAGATGTCACTTTAGGATAAAACTTTAACGAGGGCTAGTTTAGTTTGTCCTCTGTCCACTCATCTTCAGGGTCATCGGTCCAGCCCACGCAGTCATAGCATAGCAGACTCTTCTCGTCGCCGCACTCTTCGCAGAACTTGGAGTCGCATTCCTTGCACTCCTTGACCTCGGCTACTTCCATCCCACAGATCTCGCAGATTGGCATCCTAGCTATACGGGATTTGCCGATGAAATATATACATACCGAAAACTAAGCGAGGTCCCCGGCCAAGTGGTCGAGCCCCAGCCTCCTGAGGGCTGCTGGAGTCGGGTGACCGGTTTCCAGGCTCCAACCCCTCTCGGTGTAATACTCGTCAAGCATCAGTTCGATGTCCATGACTGTATCGCTGCTCCCTCCCTCGGTGAGCGGCGTGTCGGTGAACCGTTTTGGCACAGTGTCATCCTTCCTGCCAATTCCCTCCCTTATCCCGAACATGCGCTCGACTGTTGTGATCCTTGAGCCGACATCCATTATCTCCTGCTCCGTCAGCTTGATGCCCGTTGCCAGCTCAAGTGCTTCAGCGGCCCTTGGGAACTGTAGTATCATCATGTTCTGCATGATGTTCTTGCACGGCTGCAACGCGTCGATGACGGCGCACCAGTCCTCGAAGTAGGTAATGAGCTTGCCCTTGCCCACGTCTGACCGCCTCATGGACGCACCGGGGGCACCGAACATCTCCTGTCCGATTGATGGGTCGTCCGCGAGCTCAATGAAGGGCTCACTTCGGAGGTGATCCCCACCCCGCGTGGCGACCGCGTACCCGAGTCCGAACCCCTTGAGGCCACGCGGGTCAGCCATGATCAGGTCCATGCCCTTGACCGCGATCACGGCGTCGTGCCCCTTGCCCAGCTTCTCTGCGGCCTTGAACGCGCCGTCAGCCAGGATGTCTCCGAACCCTTCGCGTTTCGATATCTGGTGGATCAGGGTGATTATGGCCTCCTTGTTGCCCCAGTTGAGCTCAAGCCCACCCGTCTCCTCCTTTGATAGCTTGCCGTCCTCGTAGAGCTCCATGGCCCAGCCGATGGCTCCCACCGTGCTGAGGATATCGATGCCCAACTGGTTGCAGAGGTCGTTGGCAGTCAACGCCAGCTCGATGTCCCTGTTGCCCAGCCTGCTGGTGAAACTGCCGAGACTCTCGTACTCGGGGCCCTCGCCGTGTACTCCCTTGAATTGTCCTTCCCTGATAGAGTATATCCTGCTGCATGGAATTGTGCATGCAAAGCAGCCCCTTCCCTTCACGTTGTACTCGGCGGCCAGCCTCTCCCCGCTCACCTCAGAGGCGTGCTCAAAGGTGCCCTGGGTGTAGTTCCGGGTCGGTAGGAACCCGCCTTTGTCCGCCATCATGAGAATCCTGGTGGTGCCCATGAGGCGGCGTCCCTCGAATTGCTCGTGGTTCCTGATCTCACCCTCAAGGGTCAAGACAAGCTCCTTGAAGCCATCAGGGTCATGGACCTCTATGGCTCCCGTACCCCTTACCGCTATTCCCTTGATGTTCTTGCTTGCCATCACGGTGCCCATGCCCGTTCTGGCCGCGGCCCTCACCTGGTTGGCGAACAATCCGGCGTACATGACGCCGTTCTCCGCCGCAGGACCACAGATGAGAGTCTGGGTCCACTGGTCTTTCAACTGTTTCTTGATCCCAATGTCTGCCTCGAAAACCGTGCTGCCCCATATCCCGTCAGCATTCCTGATCTCGACCACATCCTCCCTGATGGAGATGTAGCTGGGCTTCTCCGCTTTTCCCTCGACGATGATCTGGTCGTACCCCGCGAACTTCATCTCAGGGGCGAAGTGGCCCCCCGCGTTTGTGTCCCCGAATATTCCTGTCAACGGGCTGCGTGCAGACACGTTGAACCTGCTCGCCGTGGGGAACATGGTGCCCACGAGGGGCCCCGTTGCAACCATGAGCTTGTTATCCGGCCCCAGAGGGTCTGTACCCGCGAGTACCTCCTTGTATAGCTTGGCCGCGTTGAACCCCCTACCCCCGATGTATTGGCGTGCCTCGTTCATATCCAAGGGGTCTGTCCTGTACGAGCCGTCGCTCACGTTGATCCTGAGGACTTTGCCCGCGTATCCCTTACTCAAAGCCCCATTCCTCCTTGAGTCTGCTGAACGCCTCAACCGGCGTCTCGGTGGACGGAGGCATCTCGGCGTACTCCAGTGTGCCTGTGGGGCACCTTGCCACACACTGGGGATCTCCACCGCACTGGTCGCATACAAGTGCCTTGTCGGTTACCTTGATGGCATCATAGGTGCACACTTTCTCACATATCCCACAACCCGTGCAGTCCTGCCAGCTGCACCAGGTCAAACCATCCTTCCTAGACAGTGCCTGCTCGGGGCAGGCTTCTATTGGCGGACACTCATTGCACTGGCGGCACGCCACTGGGTAGTCCAGGCCGTACCTGTCTTCCTTGTGTACGGTAATTCTCGCGAGGGATGGGCTGAACTTGTTGAAGTGTTCAAAACTGCACACCATCTCGCATTGACGGCAGCCGGCGCACAGCTCGGCTTTGACCTTGATGCGTTTCATAGCACCATCTGCTGGGTTTAATTGGGTTAATAACCCGCTCTACCCGAAAAATGGTTAAACCACTTTTTTGAGGGTTTTCATGCCCAGGTTCCCGCCGCTTATGACGACGCCTACCCGTTTCCCCCTGTACCTTTCGGGGTCTGACAGGAGGGCAGCGACACCAACTGCCCCCGCTCCCTCGACGAGCATGTGTGACTCGTGGAGGAGGAACTTGATTGCGGCCAGGATGTCATCCTCGGTGAGTATGGCCCACTCGTCGATGACCTCCATACAGATGTCAAAGCTGACGCTTCCCGGTTCAAGGCCGCCATGGAGCCCCTCGGCGTAAGTGTCCCGAAGTGGGATATCGTGGATGTGTCCCTTCTTGACGCACTCGTACATAACTGGGCTAGTGTCGCTCTGTACTCCGATTACGGTTGCGCTGGTCGCCTGCTTGATGACCGATGCACCCCCTGACGCGAGCCCTCCTCCGCCGACAGGTATCAACACTATGTCTAGGTCCGGCACGTCCTCAACCATCTCAAGCCCGACTGTGCCCTGGCCCTTGATGAGGTCTATGTCGTTATAGGCCGAGACGAATGTCATTCCCTCCTCGTCCTCGATCTTTCGTGCAAGCCTCTCCGAGACCATGTATTCCTCGCCCTCGATGATGAGCTCTACGCCATACTTTCTGATGGCATCTAACTTGACCTGGGGCGTCATCTCGGGGACGATGACCTTGGCTTTTACTTCCAGTTCCTTCGCCGCGTACCCCAACCCCTGAGCATGGTTTCCGCTGCTCGCAGTAACAACACCCCTGGCCCGCTCCTCCTCCGACAGAAGCAAGATCTTGTTGGTGGC
Organism: Candidatus Bathyarchaeota archaeon; assembly: GCA_018652685.1. GTDB lineage: Archaea > Thermoproteota > Bathyarchaeia > TCS64 > TCS64 > RBG-16-57-9. The sequence continues at coordinate 43,145 of JABIBQ010000073.1, read as the reverse complement.
TCCTCTGATCTTGAAGCTGCCCGTGACCTGCTGGTTCTCCAGCTTCAGCCAGACATCGCCGTCAATGAGCTTGCTGAGACCGGGGCTGTACTCCATGGGCGTCCTCCTGGCCCATTTCTGGACACGCTCGCGTGCCGCGTAGAACTCAGATAGACTGATCATGGGAAGAGTTTGGTTCTCTCCACTTATTTTAGTAATGGTCGGACGGCGTTGTAAGCTGCCTGACGTCTCTCCAACGCACTCCTGTGACCACAATCGGCCCTCAACGGTTCCCTGATTGACTCGTGCAGAGCCTTGAACTCATTCATTGCATCTCTCGCCCCCATCAACGCTCTCATGTTCGAGATCAACTCCTCGGCTGTCTCCTCAAGAAATACGTTCTCGCTCAGCAGGGCGTGTACGAGGCTCGTTGTCTCTCCCGAGACGCTCTGAATGAGGGTGTACTGGAGCGCGAAGCTCGTCCCAGCCAGTTTGTTGAGGAGGGCAAGGTCGGTGTCCCCCATTGTGGCCCCGAGAGCCAGGTTCATCAGGTATGGCAAGGAAAGGACATGGACCATAAGCCTGTCATGTTTCTCGGGGCCCACCTCCACAAACGATGCACCTGGAAACAGCTCGGCGGCCCATCTGGTCTCCTTGTCCGCGTCAACAACAGGTATGACCGCTACAGTCTTCTCGCTGAGGTTCTTCACTGAGGGCCCGAACATTGGATGTATTGACAGTGATTCGAAACCTTGTTCCTCTGCCTTCACCATCTCGGGGTATGTCCCAGTCTTCAGGGACGCAATCTCAATTATCCTGGCCCCTTTCCTCATGTGTTTGAGGGCGTTTCGTGTCTCCTCTGCTGTCTTGGAAACGGGCACCGAGACGATGACAGCGTCCGCTTCTTTCAGTATGCTAGAGCTGTCCCCCTTCCTGGCATCAAAGGAAACTATTGTGTGTCCCATCTTTGACAGGTGGTTCGTAAGCCAGACTCCCATCTTGCCGTCTGCTCCGATAATTGTTGCTATCATATCCCGATGGGAGTCAAGAATCCTAATAAAAGGGGTTTTGGGCAGGTAGAGTTACCCTGCCTTGGGGTAGGAACCGAGGTGCTTGATGTAGATGGTATGTTCTTTGAGCCCGTCCACGGCCGCACCCAGTGACTCTTCGGTGATATGACCGTCCAGCTCTACGAAGAAGATGTACTCCCAGGGAGTTCCCACCCTTGGCCTTGACTCGATCTTGCTCAGGTTCACACCCCTTGATGAGAACTCGCTCAGGGCGCTTACAAGCGTGCCCGGCTTGTGGGCAACGATGAAGGCTAGGGTCGTTTTGTCGTTTCCCGTTGGCCCGGGGTTCGCGTTCCCGATCTCAAGGAACCGCGTGTAGTTCTCGTTATTGGTCTCGATTCCGCGCGCCAGAATCTTCATCCCGTATTCGTCTGCGGCCTGGGCACTTGCGACACCAGCCGCATCCCTGATATCATTCTCCTTTATCCACTTGACGCTGCCAGCGGTATCGTAGAAGCTGACTGCCTCTATGTTGTGGTCCTCAAGCCACTCTCTGCTCTGGCCCAGGGCCTGTGGGTGGCTGTACGCCTTCTTGATGTCGGAGAGCTCGGCGTCGGGGTGGGCTATCAGGCAGTGTTGTATTCTGTGTATCTCCTCTCCGCTTGCCTTTAGGCTCCTATCGTTGAGCAGGTCGTATGCCCTAACTATGGTACCCTCTATGGTGTTCTCCACCGGTACGAGCCCGAAATCAGCTTTCTCTGCCTCTACGATGTTGTAGACGTCCCTCAGGTATGGGCATGGGACGCTCTCTACGTCCGTCCCGTAGTGTTTGAATATGGCTTCCTCGCTGTACGCGCCTTTCTCGCCCTGGAACGCTACTTTCATTGTCGTTCCTCCGCCTCCACACACAGATTGATGATCTCCTTGAATATTCTCTCAAGACCATCAGGGTCTATGTCCTTTGCCTGGGCCTTGTCTCTGATCCTGTCAAGGATGGTCTGCTCCCTGGTCTTGTCAACCACGGGTTTTCCGTGGTGCTTCTTGATCTCGCCAATCTTTAACGCTGCACCGACCCGTTCCTTGAGTTTGTTTATTATCTCGTTGTTGAGCCTGTCAATGGTTTCCCTGTGTGGTCTTATCTCATCCTCGTACATTTTATTCACCAAGTACCTGCGGAATCAGTCCCGCCCTCAATGCGTGGTCAGCTAGCACCACTGCCATCATCGCCTCCACCACGGGCACCGCCCTGGGGACGATGCATGGGTCATGCCTGCCCTCGACCTTAATGGTTGTCTCCTCCATCCTCTGGAGGTCAACAGTTTTCTGCTCCATCCCGATGCTTGGAGTAGGTTTGAACGTGACCGTAGCTTCTATTGGCATACCGCTGCTGATACCGCCCAGGATTCCTCCACTGTTGTTGGTTACAGTGACCACCTTTCCGTCCCTGATGATGTACTGGTCGTTAGCCTCTGAACCCCTCATCTCGGCGTACCCAACTCCCACACCGAACTCCACCGCCTTCACTGCGGGGATAGCATACAGTGCCTTGGCGATATCCCCCTCAAGGGTATCGAAGATAGGATGGCCTATCCCACTAGGTGGGGTCAACACAACCACCTTGACCTTGCCCCCTACGCTATCTCCCTCTGATCTCGCCTCATCGATGACCCTGATCATCTCCTGAGCAGCCGACTCGTCGGGGCATCGGACGATGTTGGATTCCGTGACTATGACCTGGTCCACGTCTTTGGCCATAACGGAACCGATCTGGTAAGTATAAGCAATAATATTGGCACCGATACTGTCGAGGAGCTGTTTCGCTACCGCCCCGGCGATAACGAACCCTGCGGTGTTCCTTCCTGAGAACCGTCCCCCTCCCCTCGGATCCTGTTTCTCCCCGTACCTTATACCCGCCGTATAGTCAGCGTGGCCCGGCCTCGGTGTCCACCTTGCTTCCAGGTACTTGGACGAGTCCCTGTCCCGATTCCTGATTATTATAGTGATAGGTGCGCCCGTGGTTACGCCCTGGTAGAGGCCCGTCAACACCTCGGCTTTGTCAGCCTCGTTTCTGGTGGTTGATACACTGCTCTGCCCTGGACGCCTCCTGTCAAGGTCAGCTTGCAGCTTCTCCATGTCCAATTCCAGCCCCGCTGGGCAGCCGTCAATTACAACGCCGACTACCTTACCGTGGCTCTCCCCTATACTGGTTATCCTGTATGATGTGCCCAACGTGTTCATTCTATTCTCCTCGTTTCCGCTCCAAGAGACTCTAGGTCGTCCCAGAACCCTGGGTACGATTTGTTCACGCAGTCCCTGTCCTTGATTATGGTCTCCCCATCGGCTAACGTGCCGAGGACGGCGAAACTCATTGCGATCCTATGATCACCGTGTGGGTCTATGACAGCCCCCTTGAGCAGCCCGCCCTCGATGATACAGGAATTTTCCTCTACGTGAATCCTCGCCCCCATTGCTGTAAGCCCCTCAGCCATCGCCAGGAGCCTGTCAGACTCCTTTAACCTGAGCCTCCCAAGCCCTGTCAACGTGCTCCTGCCCCTGGCTATTGAACATAGGCTTGATACTATCGGGAACATGTCAGGGCTATCGCTGAGGTTCATTTCTATACCCCTCAGGTACGACCTCTCAGCAGTGACCCTGTTCCCCTTGACTTTTACCTGCGCCCCCATCAGGTCGAGAGCGTGCATTATCTCCTTGTCAGCCTGGCTGCTGTCCATGTCCAGTTTGTCAACGTGGACCTTGCCCGATAGCACCCCTGCTGCTAACATGAATGCGGCCGATGACCAGTCCCCCTCTATACGGGTCCTTGTCGGCTTGTACTCTCCTAGGGGGATCCTGATCTCGGCGCCGCCCTGTTTTGAGGTCGCCCTGACTCCGCATTTCCTCATTGCGTCGAGCGTCATCTGGACGTATGGCTTGGACTCAAACCGTTTGGTGACCTTGATTGTAACAGGTTCCTCCGAGTAGGGAGCGGCCAGGATTAATGACGAGATGAACTGGCTACTGACGTCGCCCCTGATCTCCGCCACTCCCCCTTTCATTTTTCCCTTGATACTAATTGGAGGAAATCCCCCCTTACTTTCGGTTTGGACGCCCAGCTGTTCCAGTGCCCCTAGCAGTGGGGCGTTTGGTCTTTTCAATAACTGAGGGGCTCCTGTGACGATACATTTCTCCTCCAGGAGGCTACAGGTGCCCAGCAGCAGCCTGAGGGTTGTCCCTGACTGGTTGCAATTGATGGGCTCGGAAGATGCTGTAAGCTGTCCCCCCTCTACTATCCAGTTATCCCCCTCTTTATCGATCTCGATACCCAGCGACTTCAAACCGAATACAGTTGCTACGGTATCATCGCAGACAAGGGAACTCTCCAATACGCTCCCCCCCTCCGCGAGGGCAGCTGTTATTAGGTGGCGGTGGGTCATGCTCTTGCTCGGCGGGGCCTTGACCGGACCGTAGATGTCACTTTTTCTGATGATCGCACTCAAGGTAATCGTCTCCTAATCTCCTGGGCAACCGCCTCAGCGGACTTGCCCGTGGTGTCTATCTCGATCTCGGCGTACCGCTCGTAAACGGGGCTTCGCTTCTTGATCAAATCCTCGACGGTCTTCTGGGGGTCATCCACTTTGAGCAACGGCCTGTGTGACTCCTTTCCCGTCCTATCCAGTATCTCATCGACACTTGCCGTCAAGTACACCAGGGTGCTTGTTTCCCTCAACGCCTCGGCGTTCACGAGGTCGGCTAGTGCTCCCCCTCCACATCCGATGACGTAGCCATTCTTTCCTGCTAGCTCCATGACGAGGTCCCGCTCAAGCTCCCTGAACCGGGTCTCCCCGTCCTCGCTGAAAATCTCGGGGATTGTCTTCCCCGTCCTCTTCTCTATCTCCTCGTCCATGTCTATGAACTCGTAGCCAAGGGCTTCCGCTAGGAGTGCCCCTGATGTAGTTTTCCCGACACCCATGAACCCGTAGACAGCGACATTCATCTAGTGCCTCTCCAGTAACGCCATTTTGGCTGCGTCATACATGGTTTGGGCCGAAGGCCGCACTCCGGTCCAAATCTCGAACGCCTCTACACCCTGGTAGACAAGCATCCAGAGGCCACCTAGCGATCTACCCTCCGCCTCCTCTGCGTCAAGCATAATCTGGGTCTTCTGTGGGTTGTAGACGATGTCGAAGACCATCTGCCCATCGTGGAGGTATTTCTTGTCGATGGGTGATTCGCCAACGTTGGGGTGCATCCCCACTGATGTTGCGTTGACTATGATGTCTGCGGACTCGATGAGCGCCTGGTCGCGGATGATCGATCCAAAATTGGTGCCAATTCTCTCGGCCAAAGCCCTCGCCTTCTCCTCAGTCCTGTTGAGTATAGTAAGCTCCTTGACCCTTGGCTTCAACTGCGCCGCCAGGGCATTCGCTGCCCCTCCAGCCCCCAGTAAAACTGTGTTTGTCTGGCTGATATCCCCGTAGGACTCAATCAGTGCCCTAACTCCGCCCGTGGCGTCCGTGTTGTACCCTGTGAGCACTCCGTCCTTCCACTGGAGCGTGTTCACCGCTCCAGCCATCTCGGCTGACTCGTCCAACTCATCAACGAGCCTTAGCATCTCTATCTTGTGTGGTATGGTAACGCTTCCACCGCCGAACTCGTCTGCCCTGATCCTAGTACTGATTATTTCTGCAAGCTTTGATGGCTCCACTCCCAGCGAGCTGTACTCGTGGGACATGCCCAGTTCATTGAACGCCGCGTTGTGCATCGGCGGACTGACTGAGTGGCCCACGGGGTAGCCCAGAAGGTAGAACTTCACTTGGTTATCCTCCCATAAATTTCCCTGATGTGGGTTAATGGGACCTGTCCAGGCCCCAGCTCCTTTCCCTCATCAAGGGACGCGTACGTGAATAGGGCACCTGAAAGGGGTGCCATGATCCTTGACGTGACCCCTTTCGTCCCCATGCCGAATGAGACGTTTCCGGGGTGCTCGTTGTTGAATTTGATGTACGGCAGGTTGTCCAGAACCGAATCGGTCCAACCTATGATCTTGACCACGTCGCATCCTGTCTTTTTTAGCTCAGCGTATTTTTCCTCAAGCTGGCCAATGTTTAGCGGGTGCTTGAAATCGTGGTGCGAAGCTATGACTTTCGCGCCTTCCTCTTTCAGGTCGGAGACAACGTTTTCGAGGTTCTCCGTGGTTGACGCCAGGTCAATATACGTGAATCCAGCTTTCACTGCTTCAGTTAGCGTTTTAACGCGTTCCTCTTCCGTTTCCTTTGCCTTTCCGCCCTGGTCCTCGCGTCTATTGGTGCCAATAAGGGGGGCATTACTTGCCTCAACGATTTCAGCGAAATCCAACGGTTCATCCCGATAGTCGATCCTGATCTCGATGAGGTCTGCCTCTGTTCCTACCCGTTTCACGTCATCGACTGTCTGTCGCGTGGTCATCGACTGGATCGAGACGCATATCCACGGCCTCAACGTAACTCCCTCAGTGCTGACACGATAATGTCCTCTGAGAGGTACTCTAGCAAGGGCTCGCTCCCTATACCCGTCGGGATGACGAACCTTATCCTGCCGTCCTCCGCTTTCTTGTCCATGTGCATGACCTCCATCATCTCGTCGATGGCCAGAACAGGCACCTTGGTGGGTAAACCTATCTTCTTAAGCAGTCTCTCCTGTCTAGCTCTCATCTCTCTGTCAACCAGGCCCATATTCTCAGCTATCAAGGCTGCAACCATCATGCCGATGGCGACACCCTCGCCGTGGTTGATTTCATGCTTTGACAAGTTCTCCACCGAGTGCCCCGTTGTGTGGCCGTAATTCAGTGATGCCCTGATTCCCTTGTTGTCTCGCTCGTCCTGCTCGACGTACCTTGCCTTGATGGCTGTGCATTTTGCGATGATCTCGACCATGACTTCCTGCCCGATCTCTTCCACTGGCGTGTTCTCAAAGATTTTGACTATTTCCTCATCCGAGATTATCCCGTATTTCACGGTCTCGGCGAGCCCTGATCTGATCTCCCTCTCAGGAAGTGAATTGAGGAACAGCGGGTCGATAACTACCTTTGATGGCTGGTGGAAGCTCCCCACCAGGTTCTTTCCCATTGGGTGGTTGACCGCTGTCTTCCCCCCGATGCTGCTGTCCACCATGGCGAGCAGGGTCGTGGGTATCTGAACAACATCGATTCCCCTCATGTAGATTGATGCAACAAAGCCTGCTAGGTCTCCCACAGTCCCACCTCCCAGTGCCACAACCGTCGATTTCCTGTCGAGGCCGTATTCCAGCAGTTTCCCGAGGACTATCTCGACTGTCTCCCATGTCTTGGCCTCCTCTCCATCAGGGACCATGATTAGGTCATGGGTTCTTCCGATGGATTCTAGGAGGTTCCCGTAGAGATCGTTGATGATCGGTGTTGTGATGACAGCTAACTTACCGTTCTTAGGCAAGTGGTCACAAAGTCTCTCGACTAGTCCTGTTCCGACAATAATGGGGTATGAACGAGCCCCCAGGCTCACTTCGATAGCTTTCATGTCTATAACCTTCTGTTGGTTGCTGCGATTATAGGTTTTATATCCTCTATGAAAGCCTTAAAGTCCTCTGGACTGAGGCTCTGGGCCCCGTCACACAGTGCCTCCTCTGGGTGAGGGTGCACTTCAACCATGACTCCATCAGCACCAGCGGCAATCGCTGCCTTTGACATGGGTGGAACCAGGAATCTGCTTCCCGTGCCGTGGCTCGGGTCTACTATAACCGGTAGATGGCTGATTGCGTGTAGTATCGGGGCTGCGCTGATGTCAACCGTGTTCCTCGTGATGGTCTCGAATGTCCTGATCCCCCTCTCACACATGATGACGTTGGGATTTCCCTCCGCGAGGATGTACTCGGCGCATCCGAGCCACTCGTTGATTGTAGCTGACATGCCCCTCTTGAGCATCACTGGCTTGTCAGACCTTCCAACCTCCTTCAGGAGCGGAAAGTTCTGCATGTTCCGTGTGCCGATCTGGAGGATGTCCGTATATGAGGCTACCAGTTCAACCTTGTCTGCGTCCATGACCTCTGTGACAATTGGCAGACCAGTTTCTTTTCTCGCCTCAGCAAGGAGTATTAGTCCTTCCTCTCCAAGTCCCTGGAAGCTATATGGCAGTGTGCGTGGCTTGAATGCCCCTCCCCTGAGGATCTGGGCTCCCCCCGCCTTCACTACTATGGCCGCTTCGAGGACCTGTTCACGGCTCTCGACGCTGCAAGGTCCAGCCATGATGATGACCCGATCTCCTCCTATCTTCACGCCGTTGACATCGACGATGGTCTTCTGAACATCATCGTTCTTGACCGCGAGCTTGATCTTTCCTGGGATCGGGATATCGCATACGGCTACCATGGCTTTACCTCCTCGTGTTGATGTCTAATAAGTGAAATGGGTACTTTGAACTGTCCATCTGTGTTGATGGGTTGGGTAATTACAGTTTCTTTGTTGAGTTGCTTGTTTAGAGGCAAGCCTAATGTTGTTGCCTCTGATTCGTGTCGGGTTAATGGAATTGGCGCATTGATTACACCTAGTACCGCTTCTAGTCCTTTTACATCATATAAGCATATTGAAATGGAGGAATAATACCGACAATGGTTTAACCGTGGGTCCTGGACTAACGGCCCCGCAACACCCTTAAAACAGCGGGAGCCGCAAGAAAATCCATGAGTGATGAGACCTCTCCCTTGACCCGGCTTATGCAGACCGAGGGATTCAAGCCCTTCAGTGGTCCCGACGCGTTCCGTGTTCTTTCTAAGGCAAAGGCAAGGCTCAACCTGGATAAAATGGAGATGGAGGACATCCTCAACGCCGTCTCAAGCCTCGGGGTCCTCATGGAGACCGAGATCGCGTTGATCTACGCCCTTCAGGATCAGATATGCACCCGATGCGGCTGGTGCTGTACCGAGAACACTCCGCTCAATGCTCCCAAGGACGAGCTGAAGCGTATAGCTGCGTTCAAGAAGAGCAGCTACAAGAAACTCAAGAAGAGGATCAGGGCGAGGCCCAACAGGGACGGGACAATGCGGCTCACAAGGCACCCCTGTCCCTTCCATGGGGACGGGTGCAGCGTCTACTCTGTCAGGCCCGGTGTGTGCCGCTCGGTCCCGACCAACATGATCCTAGCATCGCTGGCGGGAAACGGGTCTTATCCTGCTAAATGCGAGATCAGCGACGACCTTATGGCTGAGTTGGTCATCAAGCGTGCGCTGGAGGAGAAGATGGCCCGTGAAACTCCTGATCTGATGAAAGAGATAGCCGATAAGAAGCGGGAGGAGATGGGCCGTCTATCACAGATGACCCAGGCCCAGAGGTTCCAACACCTGGTGAGCCGCCACAAGGCCAGGTTAAAGCAGGTTTAATGACAAAGTTTTTTGAGCCATGAGTACCGTCTCCGAGTAGGAGACCATTTCATGAAGCACATTATTCTCGATACGGACCCAGGCATTGACGACGCCCTGGCTTTTATACTCGCGTTCAACAGTCCCGAGCTCAAGGTAGAAGCAGTCACCACTGTGGCCGGCAACGTCAACCATATCAAGGGCCACAGGAACGCAAAGAAGCTGATGGAGTTTCTGGGCGTCACCGATATCCCCGTGTGTGCAGGTGCAGTTATCCCGCTCATCAAAAAGCTAGGTCATGCCGAGGAGTTCCACGGGAAGACCGGGTTGGGCGACTCCGAGCTCCCTGAGCCTACTATGACCACCGATCCCAGGAGCGCAGTTGATATCATCATTGAAAAGGCCGATGAGCTGGGCAAAGATTTGACCCTGGTAGCCGTAGGGCCTTTGACCAACATTGCAGTAGCGATTCTCGCCGACCCCGCGCTCCCCGAGAAGGTGGATAAACTGGTCATCATGGGCGGAGCCTTCAACCTGACCCCGTACGGTCATGGGAACGCCAACAGCGTCGCAGAGTTCAACATCTGGCTGGACCCGGAGGCGGCAAAGATAGTGTTCAACAGCGGCATACCCATCATAGCGGCGGGACTTGACACCACAACCCACCCCGAGTACAGGATGAGCCGGGAGATGTTCGAGCGGATCGCGTCAAAGGGCAACAGAACCACCGACCTGATAAACGACCTATGCGGGAGCCTGGTGGAGAGGTTCAACGGTTTCAGCTTACACGACCCACAGGCAATGGCTTATGTCATCGACCCATCCATGTTCACCACAGAAAAATACAAGGTGGATGTGGAGTGCAGCGGCGAGCTGACCCGTGGCATGACCGTCGTTGAAAGGCGGCTCTATCGCATAGTCAAGGACAAGGCCAACGTTGACGTGGTGGTCAATGTGGACGCCGGCAGGTTCTTGGGCCTCATCGAGGAAAGAATCTCGGGTGAGTAGATGATCGAACTCATCTGCCTGGGCGCCATCAACTGGGACATCAACCTGTTCATGGAGCGGCTTCCAAGGAACGGCGAGGAGGTCTCCGTTAACGAGATCCAGAGAGTCTCAGGGGGGACCGCAGCAAACGTTTCTGTAGCCGCAGCACGTATCCTCGGGCGTAACAAAGTCGCGTTCATCGGTGCATTGGGAGATGACAGCATCGCGAAGGAGCAGATCAGGATACTCGATGACGAAGGCGTTGACCCAAACGGCGTCCTCATCGTCAAGGGCGAGGAGTCCGGGCAGGCGTACATCAGCATCAGCGAGGACGGCGCCAACGAGATCCACACGTACTTTGGGGCAAACCTAAGGATCAAGGGTGACCATATTTCTGACGAAGAGAGGCTTGGACTAATCAAGGAAGCCAAGATTTGCGTCATCATGGATCCCCCTGTCGAGACCGCTAAGAGGATGGCAGAGGAGTGCAGGAGGCACGGCGTCAAGGTTATCTGGGACCCCGGTGTCTACGCAGAGGAGGGGCTAGATGCTCTTCTCCCCACGTTGCAGAACGTTGACTACTTTATCCTCAACCACATCGAGTACGAAAACCTCCTAGGAACCAGTGATCCCAAGACCGTGTTGAAAGAGCTGGGGCGGGCTACAGATGACATGACGTGTATCATCAAACATGGTGCCGACGGTTGTACTCTATGCGAAGATGACGGAACAATTATCCAGATGGAGGCAGTCCCCCTCTCTGACCTCGGATTGAAGGTGGTTAACACGGTTGGATGCGGAGACGCTTTCATTGGTGGGTTTGCAGCTGGTCTTGTTGTAGGATTGAGTCACATCGACGCCCTCAGGCAGGCAAGCGCAGCGGGTAGCTACAAGGCGACGAAAATCGAGACGCGGGGAGGACCGACAAGGGATCAGCTGGATCAATTGCTGAATCTCTGGAAGGCCCTCTAGGCAATATAAGGCGCGATAAAAACCGCCATACCCAAAGCCACGACCCCCGTCATTATTGACATGAGAGCAGCGAAACCGAAGGGCTTCAACCCAACTTTTGCGATGTCACTGAATCTAACCTTTGAGCCAACGCCAGCGAAGGCAATTGACAACAGGAACGGTATGATGCTTGATTTTAACGCGGTCTTGGCGATAATCCACGCACCGTGGAACGCCGGATTAATGACTGAGCTCAGACCCGCGCTTACCAGCGAGTTGACGAGGAAGACGATGGCGAAAAGGGGTACCGAGACCCTGGCCGTCAGCTTTCCCTTCTCTGACTCTAACCTGTTGAGGTAGAACGTTGATGCCAGAACGATAGGCGCTATCATGAATATCCTGATTGACTTTATGATGAGCGCGGGTTGCATGTATTCAGGGCTCAGCGTGGATGCCGCCACTAACACCTGGGCTGACTCGTGGACTCCTGAGCCTACCCAGATGGCATAGACCATGGGGTTTCCTAGGAACCAGTCAAAGACGGCCGTGTTAGTGAAGAGGTACGGGTACAGGAACATGCTGATGAGGCCGAATAGGGTGATGCCGCTTATGGCGATACCGATCTCTTCCTCCTTGGCGCCGATGGCGGGCGCAACCGCCGCTATGGCCGAGGCACCGCAGATGGAGGTGCCCACCCCGATGAGTATGGCAAGTCTGTTTGATATTCCTAGCCTTTTCCCCAAGATGATGCTTGTGATGAACGCGAACAGTACAATGACTATGGCGTTGATAACACCGACCCCAACTACAAGCCAGACGCTTGCACTTGTAACTAGCCCCAGCAACGCTATCGATAATTTGAGGAGGCTTGACGACGAGTAGCCTAGACCTTTACTGACCTTGTCAGGTATCTCCAGTATGTTTGAGGCCGCTATACCTATCAAAAAGCTCCACATCAGTGCGCTTATGGGTTTGAACTGGGTCCAGATGGCATACCCGCATAGCGCCATGAACATGGCGAAGATCAGACCAGGGATGTTTTCGGTGAACTCTTCTGCGTTAAGCCTCGGCAAGGTTGTCCTCAGACCAGTCAAGCCGGGGCTAATCTATTTAACGGGTTTTTTACTATCCCCCAGTAGAAACATATCCCAAGAGATTTGATTAAAGTTATAAAATACCACAACGGATTCTTGGTATCATGAAAGCCTATCATTATACAGAGATAGAGAACCAGGACGTACCAGAGCCTGCTGAGAAAGTCAAGATCAGATGGCTCATCAACGAGAAGCAGGACGCGCCAAACTTCGCCATGAGACGGTTCCAGGTAGCCCCAGGCGGCAACACCCCGTACCACACACACCCATGGGAGCACGAGGTCTACGTGCTTGAGGGTGAAGCGGTTGCAGTAAGCAAGGACGGCGAGACAAAGATTGGTCCAGGCAGCGTTGTACTGGTCCAGCCTGACGAACAGCACAACTTCGTCAACAAGGGTGACACCGATTTCGTGTTCCTCTGCATGATCCCACTACAAAAGTAGTGCAACTCCCTTCTATCTTCATATTAAATATTTTCGAACTGTCTCAGTGCAAACGAACCAGACTCGGTCGTGTGTATATAGAACAATGCTACTTGTTTGTAGTCTACAACTACACACTATACGTTATAGGGCGATTCTGAGGACTCATAGTATCAGTAGGGGTCAACACCGTGAAAAACCGTCGATCAAAACTCGAACTCTATCTGGACGTGCTCGACGTCATCAAGGAAGGCACAATCAAGCCCACGCGAATAATGTACGGCGCGAACCTTTCCTGGAAACTAGTTCAGGACATCCTGAGCAGCCTCGTAACACAGGGCCTCATCGATGAGACCGATCTATCGACGTCACGTGACAAGAGGACCAACAGGGTCTACCATATCACGCAAAAAGGTGAAAGCGTCATCAAATACTTCAACCAGGCAAAGAAGCTGATCGAGGTGGACGAGCCTGAGTTCAAGCCCATCCAGATAGTCAGGGACAGATAAACTCCCTATTTTCGTATAAAATTAGAGTTTCAGGGGATTACCATACCTTTCGGCATGGAAAATCTCCGCCCTTTCCCTGCGTGCGCGGGGCTCAGGCTCCTGGTCAGGTACTCCGATGGGCAGCACGCATATCACGTTCATCCCCTCTGGGACCTCCAGCAGCTCCTTGGTCTCTGGCTGGGTGAAAGCCCCGATCCAGCATGTACCGTACCCCAGCTCCCATGACTGTAGAACCATATGTTCAACGGCTGTCATCACGTCACGCTCGACCCACCTCTCATAGATGGTTGGGTCAGTCTTGTCCTTTGACAGGGCAACCACGACGACCCCGGCGTCCGCGATCCACATCTGCTTGCGGGCGATCTCTGCCATCTTTGTCTTAGTCTCATCGTCCTTGATGACAATGAACTCCCACGGCTGCTTGTTGCCCGCCGACGGTGCCTGCCTGGCGGCCTCAAGTATGACCTTGAGATCCTCCTCCTTGACTGGCTCCTTCTTGTACTTTCTCACGCTTCTCCTTGTCAGGATCGCATCTTTGACGTTCATGAGGTACCCGTTGTAACACCGGGATTTAACCCCATTGACGAGCAGATGAGCCTTTATACGCGTAGAATTAACTAAAACCATGACACTTTACCGCATCGCAGTGGCTAGCTTTAGTCACGAGACACTCACCTTCTGCCCAGAGCCCACAGACCTTGAGGCGTGGGAGGGGGGCGGCATCAGGTATGGGCATGATACCCTAGACACATCAAGGGAGGGCAAGACCTACATCACTGGATTCAAAGAGGCGGTAGACGGCCTCGATGACGTTGAGTTGTTGGGGGTTCTGCGTACGGGTTGGCCCAAGACAACGGGGTACGGTAGCTGGATTAGTACCGAGGCGTTTGACGTTATCACGGCCAGGATCACCTCCCGGCTTGAGGAACTGGGTAAGATCGACGGTGTTCTCCTTGCCCTCCACGGGGCCATGGCGGTCAGGAACGTACCCAGGCCGGAGGCCGAGATCGTGAGGAGGGTTCGCCACGTTGTGGGCGACATCCCTGTCATGGTGACCTTTGACCTCCACGCCAACGAGGACGCGGAGATGGCCAACGCGGCCGACGGAGTCTTCGTGCTTAAGACCTATCCACACCTCGACAGCCACGAGACAGGTTACACTGCCTCAAAGTGCATGATCGAAACGCTCAGGGGCAATTTCAGGCCCACGATGGCGTTCAGGAAACCGCCGATAGTGTCCGCGAGTGTTTTCCAGGCCTCAGAGTTTCACCCAATGAAGAGCGTGTATGACCGGTGTAGGGAGTGGGAGCGAAAGGGCGTATACTGTGCATCGGTAGCACCAGGATTCGCCTACGCGGATGTTCCTGACCTTGGAGCAAGCGTGTTCGTGGTCACGAACAATGACAGGGCTCTGGCCGAGGAGGCCGCTCAGGACCTCCATGACCTCATGTGGAGTCTCAGGGAGAATCTGACAAGAACTCTCCCTGGTGCAGAGGAGGGCGTCAGGCAGGTGATGGAGATGGTGGCAAACGGGAACAAGCCTATCGTTATCGCGTACCATGATGACAGGCTGGGCGACGGAACCCATGTCGTGAGGGAGCTCCTTGAACAAGGTGCGGTAAACTGGTGCAACACCTGCACCGCGGACCCTGATGCACTTGACTACCTCAGGGAGAACCACTCCGTCGGTGACATGGTTGACCTCAGTGTCGGGGCTTGGCTCCATGAGATCAGCGGGGAACCAGTGGAGATCAGTGGCGAGATAAGGTACCTTGGCGAGCTTGTATGGGTCGAGACAGGACCCATGGGCAGGGGAGCCTCGAGGATACTTGAGAACGTCGCTTGGCTTTACCTAGGTGAGAACAGGCACGTGGTGCTGACGGAGAGGTTGTACGCGCCCATGAGCAGCGACCCGTTGAAGGCCATGGGTATAGACATGGACTCCATCGACATCGTGGAGATCAAGAGTAGGGTCCACCACAAGGCATACTGGGACACCTGGAGCGCGGTTGACTTTCCCGTTGATCCGCCTGGGTTAGGGCCTGCCAACCTCGGGATACTAGAGTACAAGTACCTGCCATGGGACATTTATCCAATTGGAGAAAAATACCTGAATAAACCTCAACTTGGATCAAAGGCATAGTTTTTTATGACGATTCATTAAAACAATACCGTGTCCGACGCGCACACTTCCCAGTTTTTTTACTAAATACTACCTATTTTACTACATTATGTTCAATATCATAGTTAAATAACTATACAAAATGTACAATAATGGGGTGAAAACTAAACAATAAGTTAATATATCATTCTCGTCGAGTATTTTTAAGCCAAGTCGGTGATATCACTGTCTCCGTTGGCGGGTACAGGGAACGAAAATCATTATGCATAGCAGTAGGGTGTTTATCGTTGTCCAACCCCGTACCCACTTTTCCACTTACGATTAGCCTTAAAGCGGTGAATTGCCCCCGTATAGCTGATTATATTGCTACCCGAGGGAAGATCGATACAGAAGAGCAGAGACATGCTCAAAGGCGCCATTGATATTCACATACATGCCGGTCCACACCTGACCACGAGTCCAAGGAGCGTCACGCCAGTTGAGGCCGCCACCCAGGCTAGGGACGCCGGGATGAGGGCCCTTGTCTACATGGACGTGTTCCAGATGAGCAACGGCACGGCCCAGATCGTCAACGAGGTCGTACCCGATTTCATCACTTACGGGGGCGTCAACCTCAACACAGTTTTCGGAGGCATCAACCCGAGGGCGGTTCGTACAAGCCTCACCTATGCAGATGGCGCAAAATACGTCGCCTTCGGCACTCACAGCACCCACTGGATGGCGAGCCGCGAGGGCCACTACATTGACGGTGTGTTCAAGACGTTCCAATCCACCGACGAGAAGTTCAAGCATGAAGAGCTTGGGCGATCAATCAAGATACCTATTGACGAGGCACCCACACCCGAGATAGTCGAGATCCTAGAGATGGTGGCGGCTAACCCCGATGTCTACCTCATCACCGGTCACGTCTCTGCACCGGAAGCGGTCAGGCTAGTAGAACTCGGTCATGAGTACGGCATCAAGAAGATGGTCGCATCAAGTACCGTGTTCAAGATAGCAACCATGGACCAGCTAGCACACATGGCTGACCTTGGCTGCCTTATCGAGTACACGTTGGCAGCATACGGTCACAGCTCGGGGACCAGGAAGACCGATTACTATGCCGAGATCAAGTATGCCAGCGATTACATCCCAAACAACTTCCCGAAGACCAGCATCAAGACCGTCGCATCACACATCAACGAGCTTGGGGCAGAGAACTGCGTTATAGCAAGTGATTACGGCGTCTACACGATGGCTCCACCCGTGGAAGGGCTGAGAGAGTTCATCGCGTTACTGCTGGACCTCGGGTTAACTGATGAACAGATCAAGACCGTTGTGCAGAAGAACCCAGAAAAGCTTCTGGGTCTCTCTCCTTCCTAGTTTTTTAGCTTGTAGGCTACCGCCTCGATCATTATCAGACAGTTATCGTTCAAAAAATCCGTGAAAACAGTCATCCTCGCCGGATATTTCTTGAAGATTCCCCTGGTGGCATCTTTCATTCCCTTGAAATCTTCCTTGCTTCTCAGGTAGACTGTTGTTTGGGCGATATCGTCAAGCGATGCTCCTGCTGCAGCGAGGGTTTTCTCAAGGTTCCTGAACGTGTACTCTGTCTGCTCGTTTATATCCAGCTCCGATGGGGCTCCCTCGTATGTCCATGCTCCATGATGGGCTGTATATAACAGATCACCAGCCCTAACGCAGTAACTGAAAGTATAGTCGGGGTTTCCATGTAGCTCAAAGTGTTCGAGACTCATGACCATAGTTTATCTGGTATAGTAAAATAACCTGCGAACAAAAAATTGGCAGGGTCGAGTGAAAATCTAGAGATGTGGTAAACCCAATATAGTCTCCGGGTTTGTCTTGCTCATGGCCCTGATGTCTTCGTGGGGCAGCCCCATGTCCAGGAGGCACGCGATGAACTCCCTGAATCCCTCAACGGGTGCGGGAAGCGTGTAGACTCCAAAGTCGGTGCAGATGATGCAATGCTTTGCGCCCAGCTCCTGAATTTGCTCGGCCACGTGCTTGATTCCGCCCTCGTCCGCGCCGCTCATGCCCTCGTCAATAGATGCATATTCCCGCTCGACATAGTAGTGGGTCTTGGGGATGGTGGTGGTGTGAGTGTACGCTGCCAGAGTGTATTCGATGAACGCGCCCTTGTCTGTCATGTGCTGAAGCTGGTCCGTTGACGCTATCTTGGTCACCGCGCTTGAGACCACTGTCTTCTTGATTCCGTACTCCTCCGCAAGATCAACGAGCCTCACGCCCTCTTCTGCTGAAACGTGCCCAGTGATCATATATACATGGGGGTTTGCCGCAATGAGCTTGAGTATCTCGTCCAGGTCGTCGCCAGGTGCCTCGTTAATGGGTATCCTGATACACCTGTCAAGCTCTTCTGTCTTGAATTTGGGGTAGATCTCGCTCAGGGGGACGAACTTGCCGTCAACCGCCCTTCCCTCCCTCGCAGCCTGATAGTATGTGCTGTGGGCGCCGAAGCTGATGTACTTGGCACCGTCGCCATATGATAGGGCAGTCTTGACCGCTCGTGGGTTCATACCTCCGTAAACGGTGTTCAGGATCAGTCCACCGTAGACCTTGAAATCAGGAACCTCCCTGTTCACGAGCCAAGCTGTTCCGTTGCTCATCTCGAAAACGTCCATGTAGACAATCGACTGCATGCCTGAGTCCCTGGCGAGCCTGGCCGCCTGGAACGGGTCAACCCTCCTTGGGCTGCTGAATATGTGTGGTCCTGCGTGTACGTGGATGTCGATGCTTCCCTTCATGAGCTCTTGTGAAAGCTCAAAGCTGCGTCCCTCTGGCAAAATCATGAATATCAAGAATGTACAGGGCTGATGGGATAAAAGTTGGACTGGTGTTAGTCCTTGTTTTCACGTGTATCTATGCCTAGGGGCTCGTACATGGCACAGTAACCGGCAGCTCCGGTGCCCACCATCACAAGTGCAACCACTCCCAGGATCATGGCTACAGTTCCCTGGATGTACCCCAAAACGTAGGCGGCACCGATACTTGCTCCTACAACAACTCTCGCTACTCGATCCTTTGTTCCACAATTCTTTCTCTTGAACATGGATACAATATTATGCTGGGTGGATTTAACCCGTGGGGTTAATTAATCAACCTTGACGGCGAACTTGAGTATGCCTAGGGCCAAAAAGTTGACTACAACCGCGACGTTGAAGATTGTCTGGAATCCCATGATGTCCGCCACATATCCAGCTACCACTGGTGTTATTGCCCCGATTATGCTTCCCGGCAGGAAGAAGAGAGCGTATCCCAGCCCCCTCTGACCGCTTGGCGTTAGCTTCGCCATTATAGCGCTCCTCCCGGCCATGCCCAGCGTGTTACCCACGCCGTACAGAACGTACAGGCTCATGAACAGGGTGTTGTTTGGTATCTGGAAGGCTAACGCGAGAATCGTGAACGCACCCAGGAGGGAGACCTGAAGCCACTGCTTGTCTCCGTACTTCGCGGCGAGGTAGCCACCAATAGGCGCAAATACGAGACCGGTCAGCGTATTCGTGCTCTGGAGAAATGTTGAAACCGTGAGGCTCATCCCCCTGACGTCTTGGAGGTATAGGACGAGAAACGTGTTCATCATGCTGGATGCAATCATACGGGTCGCCTGATAGGCCAGGAACATTATCAGGCTGGTCGTCAGAAACTTTTCTCCAGTTGACTTCTTCTTCTGCTTCTTTTCCACATTCTCCTCCTTGTCATCAGGCAGCTTGAGTACCATGAGGATTCCAATGAACATGGGTGCGGCCAGGAAGAGATAGACCTGCCTCCACTGCCAAGCCAGCAAGCCTACGAGGAGGCTTACAGATAGCGGCCCCATGGCGTGTCCAAGTGTCCCACCGGCCCCATGGAGGCCCATTGCCTTCGCCCTGTCCTCGGGCTTGAACATCTTAGCGGTCGCTGAGTAACTCGCAGGGTGGTAGATGGCCGTGTTGATGTAGATGAGGCTGACCGCCGCTATGAGCATTAGCGGGGTGCTTGCCGTCCCAGCTAGTATCGCCCCCAGCCCGGCGAACCCGAAGCTCATCAAGAGCATCTTCTTTGGCCCGATCCTGTCAGAGAGCAGTCCAACTGGGATTGCTAGAATGGCTGAGGCGAGGGACGGGATTGATGCGATCAGCCCCAGCTGCTGGAGGTTGAGGTCGAACTCCTCCCTGAGCTGGCTGAAGACAGCGGTGTGAATGCCACCGAAAACGTGTGTCAAGGTGTGTGAGATTGCCATCACTATGAGGCCGTATGAGAGTAACCCTTGTTTCTTCTGTTTATTCTCAGCCAAAAAAATCCCCTTGAACGCTGAGGGTGGACGGGTTATCGGATTTAAACCCTACTCGATGACTGGTTCTCTTTATATCCAACAAGGCGTTGTTTCAGCCCATGTACAGCTTCGTGGATCCTTACCGGGATAACAAGACCGCGGAACAGGTCCTCAAATACATCAAGCAGATGGCAGGCGATGACAGGTACCGCATTGTCCACGTTTGCGGAACCCACGAGGACGCCATCATGAAGAATGGAATCAGGAGCCTTCTGCCAAAGAATGTCGAGGTATTGATGGGTCCGGGGTGCCCGGTCTGCACCGTTGCGCCAAACAGGATCGATTATATGATCAAATTAGCCGAGGAAGGGCACATTGTGACCACTTTTGGCGACATGATGCGTGTTCCAGCCGGATTGGGTAGCCTAGCTGATGCAAAGTCACGCGGGCACGATATTCGCATTGTCTACAGTATCCATGATGCGGCTAAGATGGCGGCGGAGACCGATAAAGAAGTCATCCATTTCGGAGTGGGCTTCGAGACCACGGCCCCGACGACAGCAAGCGAGATTCTAGCTGGCCCATCTGACAACTTCAGCGTCTACAGCGCACACCTCACAATTCCGCCAGCCATGGAGACTCTCCTAGCCATGGGCGTGACCGAGGTCAGTGGTTTCATCGACCCTGGCCACGTTAGCACCATGATCGGAGAGGTCGGGTACATGCCTATCCAGGAGAAATACCCGGTGCCACAGGTCATCGCGGGGTTCGAACCTATAGATATCCTGTTCAGTATTGCCCTCATCATCAGGCAGATCAAGGAGGGTCGGGCCGAGATCGAAAACACTTACCAGCGGGCGGTAAAACCTGAAGGAATGCCATCGGCCATGCGAATGCTGGAGAATGTGTTCGAGCCGGAGGACGCACCTTGGAGAGGGATCGGAACCATACCAAAGAGCGGGTTGAAGATCAGGGACGAGTACGCGAAATATGATGCGTCAAGGAAATTCAATATCGAGGTAAACACCAGCTACAACATGCCTGAAGGGTGCAAATGTGGCGAGGTACTGCGAGCGATGATCTACCCGTGGGACTGCCCACTTTTCAACAAGGGCTGTGACCCCGAAAACCCAGTGGGTCCTTGCATGGTGAGCCACGAGGGAAGCTGCTTCATCGCATCAAGATACGGAGTCGATGAGCTATGATTCGCGCCCACCTGATCATCAAGGGTAGAGTCCAGGGTGTCGGCTACAGGGCTAATGTCAGGCGTCTGGCCAACAAACTGAGTCTTGAGGGGTTCGTCAGAAACCTGAGGAACGGGGACGTCGAGTTGCTGGTGGAGGGTTCAGATGCAGAAGTTGACAGGATAATCGCCTGGTGCCACAGAGGGCCGACCCGGGCTTTTGTTTCAAAGGTGTGGATAGAAAAAAGTGAGGCGACTCGCGAGTTCATGGGGTTCGCCGTGAGAAGCACACTCTAGGATTCCCTAGATCTTTGTGGACTCCCATCCGAGTGGCCGCGTTTGCGATTACCGGTACAGCTGCCACCTCGTGCATGATGGCCCGATTACCGGGTCGATGAAGCCGAGTGCGCTTGCCGCTACGCTTCCGAGTACTATTGTAATGGAAATCTCGATGTTGGTTTTGATGTTCACCATGGTCGCCTGCGAGAGTTCAATGAGATAAGGTACCTGCCCGATCTCATCCGTAAGTAAAACGACATCCGCCGTCTCCATTGCAACGGCTGTCCCAATGCTTATGCACGGAACCCATTCAATATCTCCCCAAGGGGATATCTAAAATAAAGAGAAAAAAGGGTTAGAGGTCAAAGTTCTTGAGGATCTTCTTGTTGATCCTCTCACTAGCCTCGTCAATAACGGACAGGACTTTTCCAGGGTCAACGGTCTTGAACTCTCTGTTCTCGTACAGAACCTTGCCGTTGACCATGGTCATCGCCACGTCCCTGCCGCCTGAACCTGCGTAGATGATGGTCTCAAGGGGCTCGTAAAGCGGGCTCAGGAACGGGTTTCCCTTTACCTGAACAGCTGTCATGTCCGCTAGATACCCCGGCTGTATCTTGCCAAGGTTATCAATGCCCAGTACTTTTGCCCCGTTCTCCGTAGCCATCTTGAACGCGTACTTGTGGCTCACGATGTCGGCGTCCATGTGGGTGATCCTGTGGAGCAGTACCGTCTGCCTCATGTCCCGTATCATGTCGAGGCTGTCGTTCTGAGGAGCCCCATCAGTTCCTAGTGCAGATTCTACTCCCTTCTCAATCATCTTCACCAGCGGCATAACGCCGATGGCGCAGATCTGGTTGCAGCTGGGGCAGTGAACCGGCTGGGTTCCTGTCTCCGCGAGAATATCTATCTCCGAGTCATCCAGCCAGATGCAGTGGGCGATGCTTGTTCTATCATCAAGTATCCCCAGGCTGTGGGCCATGGCGATGCTCCCCACCAGTCCTGTCTTCTGCCTGACGTTCTCTATCTCCCAGTGGGTGCCCGCCAGGTGGATGTGTAGGTGTGTATCGTACTTGTTGGCAAGATCCTTGAGCTTGACCAGCAACTCGTTGGTTGCACCGCCGTTCGGTTTCATGGCGGTACCGTTGGGCCCAACCCATGCCTGGACTAGCTCGCTTTTCTCGGCCTGCCATGTCTTTAGGAAAACCTCCTCTGCCTTGACCTCCTCGTCGATAGGGCCAGTGAAGCCCCTGTCCATGGGTGAGCTGTCAACGGCGTCCTTTGATACGGCTCCCCTGAAGCCCATGTCTTCCATTGCCTGGGCCACGCTGATGACGTGCCGCTTTGTGAAGTTCACCGAGTTGTCTATGAAGGCCGTGGTGCCGCTTGCTATGGCCTCCAGTGCGCTCAGCTGGGCAAGGTAGTAGAACAGGTCCTCCTCTTCCTCCTCCATGACCTGGTTGACGGGGTAGACAAGATAGTTCATCCAGTCGGGGAACTCGAAGTCGTGTCCTCTGCCCCTATACATGGTCTCTGCCGTATGGGTGTGGCAGTTTATCAGGCCGGGCATCAGGACCTTGCCGCTCATGTCCATGACCTCGTCGATCTTGTGCTCCTTTTTCAGTGCGCTTGACTCGCCGACCCCGGCTATGAGGTTGCCATTGACGACAACTGACATTTTCTTCTCGATAGTTTGATAGTCGCGGACCAGAAAATCCGCGTCTTTTAGAAGTACTATTTTTCCGCTCATTGAGAATCCACACTATGAGCTTGTGTAGTTTTTATTTAAAATATGCCACAAATGACCAATATCCGCACCCATTATCTCCCCCGTATCCACTCTTTCAAGTGTTAAATGAGGCGAGCCTTCCGGCTAATGACCTACATCTAGTATGCTACACCGAACCACGTCTCTATCGCGGAGAAAAACCAGTCTAGTCCGTTGATTATGGTTTGGAGGGAATCCTCAAACGGGACTCCCCCCGTGGGGGTTGGTTCGTCTCTTATTATGTCTTCGCCGAGAACCATGACAGCCGGGATTGAGACTGCCACTGTTACCAGCAGCACCAAGCTGAGCACGATCTCCCTTTCTGACATGGACAAGACTACTCGATACTTGAAGATAATGCCAAGGAACAGAACACTCGTTCTAAACGTTGGAACGGCGTCCAATCCCACAAGTGACGATACAAATGCCTGATTAAATTGTGGTCTTCAAAAAGCCGTTGAAAAATCAGTCAGAGTGTTGGTACTGCTTGTACACGTAGGTACCGACTACTAACCAGTAGCCAAGGTACACTATGATTCTCAACCATTCTGGGTTTCCATCGTATCCCAGCAGGGCTTTGAAGATGGATCCCACGATCCCCTTCTCGTGTAGAACCGGGTATTTCCCATCAGCGTTTATCGACGGGTTGAGATCGAAGGGCTTCTCACCGAAGAACCCGAAATCCATCCCTGAGTGCTCTCCTGCCTCTATCAGCTCGTGGACGCCGTATCCTGCCAGTCCGGCCCCGAAGATCAGTAGCATGATGCTGGTGACCTTGAAGAAATACCCGATCTCAAGGTCAACGGTGCCCTTCATCAGCACGAATGATAGTCCGAGGACGACTGCTATTCCTAACGCTGCCCCCACTAGGGTGCCAAATGAGTCCTGAACGAATGTCGAGGATAGGAAAAGGACTGTCTCAAGTCCCTCACGGGCGACCGCTACGAATGCAAGTGCTGTGATACCGTATAGCTCGTTCTGGGTCACTGCCTGGTTGATCTTTGTCTCCATCTCACCCTTGATCTCCTTGCTGTGCTTTGTCATCCAAAAGATCATGCTGGTCAATACGGCGACTGCTGAAAGGGATGCGACTCCCTCGAATAGCTCGCTGGCCACCTTGCCCAATCCGCCGTAGACGACCTGCAGGATTACCCCCACAATGAGGCTCATGGCAAGTGCTGCCCCCGTTCCCAAGTAGGTGTACTTGTTGAGTTCTTCCTTGCCGATCTTTCTGAGGTACGTGATCATGATTGTGATGATTAACGCCGCTTCAAGTGCTTCCCTGAATGTTATCAGGAAGCTTGGAAATGCTGTTTCGTACATTTTACTCACCGAATTTTAGGCATGCCTAAACTTACAAGGCTTTACCGGGATAATCCTATATAAACAATTTTATTCTAGCCTAAATTTCACCCATCACTGAGAACCTTCTTATCCAAGAACTTCAACCCTACCCGTATGAGCCTCCACAACGACTTCCCCTATGCCCCCAAGAAGCTCTATTGCAAGACATGCAAGGCAGTCACCCTCCATTCCGAGGACTATAACGACTTCAAGTGCGACACCTGTGGCAGGAAGTGGGACGACCTGCTAATCCAGGTCAACATGAGGCAGAACAAGTACGGCAAGCCCCGGTACGAAGGCGTCATACTCAGCGAGAAACCGACCAACGCAAGAGATTACGTCACCAAGACTTTCGGTAGCCTCGAATCGTGTATTGAGTGGCTCAGGGAAAAAGCCGAGACGCTAGAAAACGCCATCCAGTAAACTTCTTTTTTGGGCATTTTGTTAAGTTACTTGACACAAATATTATTTTCGCGTTAGTTCCTGTGGTGGGAACTATTTTTTCTCCTAATATCAGGTTACTTGATGCAAGGGAGCACGACCAAACCCGGTGCGATGACAATAAAAACATGTACCGGAAAGAGAGTCCATGGAACCAAGACAACCCGAGGGCGACGAGGCGGTTGACGCCATACTCGGTATACTCAGGAAGGCAGGCGAGGCCGTCACCACCCGAGAAGTGGGCGAGAAGATGCGGAAACTTCAGCTACGGTGCCCCGACTCAACCATCGTTTTCCTGAACAAGCTGAGGCTGAAAGGCGTCATCCATGGCGAGCGCAGCAAGGAGCGGCGCGGCTGGATATGGTGGATCGACTAGATCCACGTAAACGTTCTCTCACATTTCTCAAGCAGTTCTACGAAGAAATCATAGCTCACTGCCTGCACCTCGTCCCGTGTTGAGTTGAATTCCATCTCGTACGAGTATAGGTTGGCCCATTTCAGCTTCTCAAGTGACTCTTCCCTGCTGCAGTGGTGGGTGCCCCTGCCGGTGAAGACGATGTGAACGGTGTCCCCGTCATTGTGCATCTCCTCCGCGAGAGTGAACGCCGTGTTTGCGTGTGCCCTGCTCACTATAACAAGTGTCTCCATCAGTCCACCACTAGAAACTCGTTACTATACTGCATCTCTTTGTCATCTCCGCCAGCTCGTCGAAATCAATGAGGGTAATATCGATGTCCTTCTCCAAATCCCCACGCTTTAACTCCTTCCTCTCAAGTGACTCCTTGAGGACGAAGACACCAGCCATGTCCGAGACCACTTTCAGGTAGTCTTTCAGGTTGTTCTTGTACAAGGCATCTGGCAGCAATATGTCCACGCCATCGTCCACGAACACCATGTTTGGCATATAGTCCATGCCTAGCATGGCCGCTGACAGCCGCAGCCCCTCCTCTGTCCTTGAGCCGGGTATCATCCGCTTCCTCATAATCAGCATCGTCTCACCCATAAAATCACCCTAGGAAAAGCGTCCTGTCCATTGATTCCATGAGCATCACCAGCTCAGCCAAACTGGTCATCTTGGCGTTCCTGATGAGGTCCTCCTCATTGATGTTCATGAACTTGCACGTAGTCTGGCAGGCCAGCATCTCCACCTCGAGGTCCGAGAGGATTGGGTACTGGGCCAGGAGCCTCACCGAGTCCTCGTTGAAGAATATCTTGACGTTGTGTCCTCTCTCTTTGGATGACCTGACCATGCCCATCAGGTGTATCACGGATTTCGTCTTCGATACGGCGAACAGGAAATTCAAACTGCATCATATAATGCACTTGACGAGTTAACGGTTTCCTTGTTCCACACATTAGAACAGCGTGGGATGAGTGTTCAATTCCCTAGGATTATATCGATTCTTGCCCTAGCTGTATCCGAAGAAAAATGAGACTACCTATAATGCAAATCAGCGTGGACACCAGGAAACTGGCGTCGTTCGCCCTGGTCGCCTTCATCATTGGGGGCGCGCTGGGCGGATTACTGTTCAACTACGGGGGCGTGTACGTCCCCACATCGGACCTGTCAAACATGTTCGGGTTCATGAACCAGTTCCAGAGCTATGACGAACTCAAGGATTATCTCGTCGCGAGTGAATCTTACGATTCCTACTGGGGTGGTCCATTATTCTCCTTTAGGGGGAGAGGATTTGTTGATGATATGGTAATTATGGAGTCATTTCCTATGGCTGGCAGCGACGGAGCCGTCGAAATGATATCTGAGGCTCTAAAAGGATCGGGCGAGAGTCTAGACTTTTCCGGCACAAACGTCCAAGTCGAGGGCGTTGACGAGGCCGACGTTGTCAAGACCGATGGGACCTACATCTACTACGCCAAGGGAAGCGAGATAATCATAGTCCAGGCGTACCCCGCGACCGACGTCAGGATAGTCTCAATGACAAACATGAGCAGGCCGGTGCAGGACATCTACATCAGCGGCGACAAGCTTATCGTGTTCACCGCCCAGACCCCCAACTACCGGTACTACAACGAAGAGGAAGGCATCGGGGATGATGGGTACAGGGCGATACTCACCATCCTTGACATTAGCGACAGAGCTAGCCCCGAGGAAGTCAGGGAGATAAACATGGACGGCACCTACTTCAACAGCCGCCTCATCGGAGACCACCTGTACTTCCTCATCAGGAATCCCGCGTACATCTACGACGACATAGTGGAGCTGCCCTCCATCAGGGAGGGCGAGGAGTGGTCTACCATTGATGCCGATTGCATCTGGTACCCCAACAACACTAGGGGTTGGATGGCGTACCACACTATCGCGAGCCTTGATGTACAGGATAGCGAGGCAAAGCTGACCACGGAGACCTTCTTACTCGACGAGGGGAGCACCATCTACGTCAGCCCCACCAACATGTACCTTATCAGCGAGGGTTGGTGGAGGGAGAGCAGGATTACAAAGATAGGCATAGAGAATGGGGCAATCAAGTTCAAGGCCAACGGGACGGTCCCGGGTTACGTCCTGAACCAGTTCAGTATGGACGAGCATGACGGGTACTTCAGGATAGCCACCACAGGGACCAACAATGACCGCAGGAGCGGCAATAACGTCTACGTCATGGATTCTGAGCTCAACATCGTCGGGAGCGTCGAGGGGCTGGCCGTGGGCGAGCAGATCTACAGCAGCCGGTTCATGGGCGACAGGGTGTACCTAGTGACGTTCAAGATAACCGACCCCCTGTTCACCATTGACCTCAGCGACCCCGAGAACCCCGAGGTACTAGGCGCGCTCAAGATACCTGGGTTCAGCACGTACCTCCACCCCTATGATGAGAACATACTCATCGGTATAGGCAAGGAGACCATCGAGGACAAGTCGGGCAATATCGCTTGGCAGCAGGGCGTCAAGATAAGCCTTTTCGATGTCAGCGACGTAACTGACCCCAAGGAGTTGGCGAAGCTGGAGATAGGGGACAGAGGCAGCGACTCCAACGCACTCTACGACCACCACGCGTTCCTGTTCAGCCGGTCGAGGAATCTACTGGTGCTGCCAATACTTGAGGCACAGATAGACGAGACCGATTTCGCCGATGGCGAGGCGCCTGACGACTGGTACGGCGAGTACGTGTACCAGGGAGCATACGTCTTCGATATCAGCGAGGAGGGTATCGAGCTCAGGGGACAGGTGACTCACATAGAGGATCCAATGGAGTTCCTCAAGAGCGGGTACTGGTTCGAGAGCGGCTACCAGGTGGAGAGGAGTTTGTACATCGAGGACAACCTTTACACACTGAGCAACGGGATGTTGAAAGTGAACAGCCTGAGCACCCTGGAGGAGCTGGCTGCGATAGAACTCGGTGAGTGACATGGCGCAGGCAAAGCGGATCTACGGCAAGACTCTTGACGTGTACCTATGCATACTCACAGCAGACAACGGCATCGGGGTGAGGGAGATATGGCGGAACCTCAAGTTCAGCAGCCCGAGCCTTGCCCAGTACCACGTCAACAAGCTCCAGGAGCTCAAGCTCATCGAGACCGATTTCAGTGGTAAGTATATTGTAAACGACGAGGAGAGCATCGAGGCGTTGCGCAGCTTCATGATGCTCAGGGGCATGCTGATCCCGAGGTTGACAATTTACTCTGCCCTTATCCTAGGCTTGCTGGTAAGCTATGTCAGTTACTGGCCGTGGAGGGGCGATTTCAGGGACCTTGTGACCCTTTTCATTGGTACATTCAGCGCGGGGGCCTTCCTATTCGAGGCGCTGAAGCAGTACCGTGGACTAGATTTCTTAAAAAATGATGGCTAGTGGGAGTCAAAGTACTCCTTAGCCTCTACCAGAATCTCTGGCTTGGCAAGCAACTCAACCAGTGTCATGCCCAGCGCCTTGGTCCCGACGATCATAGCGTCTAGCCCCTTTTTTGTCATAGATGCGTCAGCGAGCTGGATGCTATGGCCAGGTGTCCCCGCAGGTGCGATCCCGATGTAGCTTCCTGCCGAGGGAACCACCTGGGACACGTCGCCGTAATCAGTGGAAGCCATTGGTATGCTGTTTGCGGACTCCTCCCAGTCAGACACAGGTGCTCCCAGGTCGACATAGTTCTGCCACAGGGCCTTGATCATGGGATAGTTCAGTTTCTTGCTTGAGTAGAACCTCCCCTTGTCGATCTCCACCTCGACGCCTAGGGCGTGTGCAGCCCCTTCACCGCACCGTGCCACCTTGTCAACCATCTCATCAAGGTACTCCTGGTCACTGCTCCTGACGCCAAAGCTCAGCACCGCCCTATCCGGTATGATGTTGTTGGCAATCCCGCCCTCCGTGATAATTCCGTGTATGACCAGGTTTGCATCGCGCCTTGCCTCCTGCCTCAGCATGTGTGTGGCGGTGTAGGCCAGAGTCGCCGCGTTCAACGCGTTCCTGCCTAGGTGCGGGCTGGCCGCCGCGTGGCTGGTCTGGCCCTTGAAGACCATGTTGCACTTGCTGATGCCCAGTGCTTGGCTCCCGACTCCCCAGGCCGAGGCCGGGTGGAGCATTACGACTCCGCTGATGTCATCGAACAGCCCCTTGTTTGCCATAATTACCTTGCTTCCACCGCTGGGGCCATGTCCCTCCTCCGCGGGGGTCCCTATGACCAGGATCTCTCCGTCAAGATCCGCTATGGCCTTGCTGGCGGCTATGCCTGCTCCCACCGCTGATGCCGCGATGAGGTCGTGGCCGCAGCCGTGACCCACGCCGGGTAGTGCGTCGTACTCGGCGAGGACTGCGACCTTGGGGCCATCTCCCTTGCCCTTGTATGTGGCAACGAAGGCAGTCGGCATGTCGTAAACGCCCTTCTCGACATCGAAGCCGTGGTCCTCAAGTACCTTTGTGATCTTCGCGAACGCCTTGAACTCCTCGCTGCCCAGCTCGGGGTTATCGTAGAGGTACTTGGCGATGTCCTCAAGCACTGGACGCTTCTCGTCGACAATCTCTTTGACGATATTTTTCAGTGAATTTAACTCAGCCATTAGAATCAAGTATCAAACATCTCACAAACTATAATATTTTTCACTTTCACTTGCCTCCCCCTCATACAAATCGATGCGTTCAGATTATAAACCAAAAACCGAGTTTCAGCTTCGAGAGCTATGGGCGAGGTCATTGAAGTAGGCGTACTCGAAGGAGTAGCAAGTACCACCATCAAGAAGCTGCACAAGGCCGGTTTAGCAACGTTAGAATCTATCGCTGTCACTCCCCCAAGAGAGATAGTAGCGCTAACCGGTATGGGTGTCGACACAGCCATCAAGGTGAACACCCTCGCGCGTCTCAAGGTAGATCCAGGCTTTGTCTCAGCCACGGAACTACTGGAGACCCGCAGCCACATGATGAGGTCCAGAACAGGCTCCAGTGAGTTCGACCGCATAATGGGTGGAGGAATAGAGACCGGAGTAATCACCGAGTTCATCGGTGAGTTCGGCTCCGGCAAGACCCAGATATGCTACACTCTCAGCGTGTTAGCGCAACGCCCGGTAGCGGAGGGCGGTCTAGGTGGACGAGTCTGTGTCATCGACACCGAGGGCACCTTCCTACCAGAGCGGATAAAACAGATCGCCGAATCCAGGGGATACGACGCCCAGGAAATCCTCGGCAACGTGATGATTGCGCGCGCGTACAACAGTGAACACCAGATAATGCTAGTGAAGAGTCTCCCCAAGATCGCTCAGGAGCATGACATCAAACTAGTCATCGTTGACAGCATGATCGGCCACTTCAGGGGCGAGTACATCGGCAGAGGGACCCTTGCCGAGCGACAGCAGAAGATCGCCGGAGTCCTGGGTAACCTGCTCAGAGTAGCCGAGGCGTTCAACCTGAGCGTGGTGCTTACCAACCAGGTACAGGCCAAGCCAGACGCGTCATACGGTGACCCCAACAGACCAGCGGGCGGCCACGTCATGGCCCACGCCTGCACACACAGAGTCTACCTCAGGAAGGGAAGGCAGAACACGAGGCTCGTACAAGTTATCGACAGTCCGTATCTGCCGGAGGAAAAGATCAGGATCGCAGTCACTGCCGCGGGAATCTGCAACGAGGACGAGACCACGAACATGGAGTATGATCCCGATTTTTACGCCACGTCCGAGGAACCTGAAGAGTTCAGCCTAGAAGAGGAACCCACGAAGGCTCCCGAGGAGCTGAACGTTGAACTCGACGAGATAAATCTCGACGAGTAAACTATTTTCGATAGTTCATTTTCCTGTTTCTGATATCACTGAACGGGTTCTGGTATCCTTTTTCACT
The DNA here is from genome assembly GCA_018652685.1 of Candidatus Bathyarchaeota archaeon. GTDB lineage: Archaea > Thermoproteota > Bathyarchaeia > TCS64 > TCS64 > RBG-16-57-9. The sequence goes on along the minus strand of JABIBQ010000073.1, from coordinate 12,150 downwards.
GAGCGTCTGGACCAATCTGCTCTTGAGCTGTCCTAGGCCTATCTTCTTTTTTGAACTTACAGGGAACACGTAGTCAATTGCTGCCTCTGGGTCTCCGTCTGTGACACCGTAGAGGAATGCGTCCATGTTCTCCATGATTTCCCGCTCAGACCCCTTGTCGATCTTGTTGGCCGCGACGAAGGGGAACGTCCCAAGGTTCTCGGCAATGTACTTGACCATCTCAACGTCGATGCTAATGAAACCCTTCTTGGCCAGTCTCGCCTCAGTCTCGATGAAAGTGTTGATGTTGAGTACGTGTACGGCGGCCATGATGTTCTCTGCCTGCTTCTCTATGAACTTGAGAATCTGGTCCTTGGTCCGCTCCTCTGAGTTTTTGTGCGCGCCAAGCTTTCTCCCGTACCCAGGCATGTCGACTAAGTACAGGTCCTTGCTGATCTGATACTTGTTGATTTTCCTGGTTGTTCCCGGTCTCTTGCCAACCGGGACCTTCACACCAGTCAGTGCCCTGATGGTAGTGCTCTTTCCGGCGTTCGGCCTACCGGTGAAAATAATGTAACATTCAGGCATCGCGTAAATGAATAGAATGGGTACTCAAAAGTAGAGTGGTTAAATGGTGACGCAAAAGTCCAGCCGCTGGGCCAGTTCCTTGTAGCGGTTACGGATTGTAACCTCCGTGACCTGTGCCTCCTTGGCTATCTCACCCTGGGTCCGCCTCTCATCCGTCAACTGGCTGCTGATGTATATGCATGCAGCCGCTATCCCCGATGGGCCCCTCCCGCTCGTCAGCTTCATTTCGGAAGCCTGGTTCAGGATTGACATGGCCAATCGCTCGGTCTCGCCGCTGAGGGCTAACTTGTTGACGATCTTGCTGATATAGCCCCTAGGATTGACCTGTGGAACCGACGGCTTTAGCTCCCTTAGCAGGAAACGGTAGTTCCTTGCGGCCTCCTTCTTGGTGATGTTAGCCGCGCCGGCAACGTCTTCAAGTGTCCTAATGACGCCGCATTGTCTGCATGCCATGTAGATGGATGCGACTGCGACACTCTGGATTGTCCTGCCCCTGATGAGCTGCTTCTGGATCGCCCGTCTGTAGATCATGCTGCTGGTCTCGATGACATTCCTAGGTAGGTTGAGTTTGTAACTTATCTTACTCATCTCACTCAGGGCGTGGGCCAGGTTCCTCTGAGTGCTGTCAGAGACCTTGCTTCTTCGGTGCCATTTCCTGAGCCTGTACAGCCTTGCCCTTTCCTCAGGACTTAGCTTTCTGCCGGAGGCGTCCCTGTCCTGCCAGCCAATGGTGGTGCTCAGTCCCTTGTCGTGTATCGTCCAGGTAACGGGTGCCCCTACTCTGGGGAGTTTGTCCCGTTGTTCCTGGTCGAAGGCACGCCATTCCGGGCCTGTCGCGAGTAAAGCATCGGAGACAACAATTCCGCAGGCTTGGCATACAAGCTCCCCGGTTTCATAGTCTCGAAGTAGGTTACTATTTCCGCAATCAGTGCAGATTGTTTCTTTCTTCAATTTTGATGACAAATGACCCCTCACGAGATTAAGAGAAGAGCCGAATAATCACATATAACTGTTTGGGAATCGAGGCATTTATAGGGCTTCTTTGCTCTCAACAGGTGAGAATCATCCTTTTTTACTGGATATGCGTTATAATTTGAACCCAAATTAATAATTAGGTGATATTTACACCAAAATAAAATATATACTATCAATTATCGCCATCAATACGCAGGTTTATACTCTATACGCCCAAAATTAGGGGCATCAGGGGTAAAAATCGTGTACGCCATACTCTACGTAGGCCTCGGGGGCTTTATCGGCGCGGTGTTCAGGTTCATACTTTCCACGGCCCTCCAGGGCCCCTCCCGGGTCCCACTCGGTACCCTGGGCGTCAACATTCTTGGGTCCTTCACACTGAGCTTCATCACTTACAGCGCGGAGAAATCAATCGTCCTGCCCGAATCGTCAAGATTGTTCCTGACCGTGGGAATGCTCGGTGCCTTCACCACCATGTCAACTTTCAGTCTTGAGACATTCAGGCTCGTAGAGGAGAATCAGAACTTTCTCTTCTTGGCAAACCTTGCACTGAACAATATCCTCTGCCTAGCAGGCATATATCTGGGGAAGCTGGCGTCAAGTTTGATATAATTTCCTTTTGAAAGTAGTGCACGCGTGAGGATAAAAAATCTATTTAGATATGTGATATCTCCACCAAAAGTGTGTGTAGAATCCAATACTAAGCATGTTATTTATTCGAAGTGACAAGGTGGAAATAGTATGCTATGAACTCAAAATCATCCTGTGGGTCTTCAAAGTAATCAACATGGTCTGCCTTGAACTCATCAGCGTCTTTATTGGTCTCGCCCTTCCACAGCCGTTCAGGTATATCATCCCACCTGCAAAGCTCCATTCCGTTGATCCTTATCACGCATCGAGGGTTTCTATGGTTGTCATAGACTTCGTAATAGTGCCCGACCACCAACGCGTGGTTGTACTCGTCCTCGTTAATATCAACCTCTTCGAGAAGGACTACGCTCGCCATTTTCTTTCCCTCGATTATCTGTTCAACTAATCTGTCGGATACAAACTCGATACGCTTCATGCCCAGAGATACTACGCCGCCCTATATTGATTCGACGAACAGGCCCGATGGATGGGGATAAAAACTGATGACGTCGTTACTGGCAGTGAGGTTTGACCCCAATCTGGAATTGAGGATAAAATATACGATTCTATTTCAGAATCTTCACTAGTTTTCCTGCATCTATGCTTCCACCAGTTAAGACACAAACTGTTTTTCCCCGTTCCTCAACCGGAGTGTTTAGGGCTGCAGCCAGGCATATGGCACCAGCACCTTCGGCGACAAGCTTGTTCTCAAGGGCAAGATATCTAATCGCATTCGCTATCTTTTCCTCAGAGACTAGAACCACATCGTCGATAGTCTCCTCAACCAACCGTAAAACTTCACTAGTGTTGGGGAAGGCTCCAAGGTTGATTGCACTGCCATCTGAAAGAGTGGGTTTCATATGAGTATCCACCACTCTCCCTTGTTTCAAACACTCGTAAAAGTGCGGTGAGCTTTCTGAGTTGACCCCAACAACCTTCACTGAGGGATTCATAGCCTTGGCAGCTAATGCAATCCCAGCTCCAAGGAATCCTGCACCAAGGGCGACGTAAATCGTCTCAGTGTCGGGAGCTTCTTCCATGATCTCTAAGCCGATTGTCCCGTGCCCATCAACCAGCCCGAATTCCTCAAGAGGGTGGATGAAATTACGATCCTCGTCCGGGTTGATAGTGTAATCGACCCATCCCTCAAAGGTTTTCTTCACAACTTCACCGCCGTACTTGAGAATCGAGTCAATCTTGGTTTGAGGCGTTGTTTCAAACACGATTGTCCTGGACGGTATGTTGAACTGCTTTGCAGTATAGGCTACAGCCTGCGCCATGTTCCCTGAACTCGCCGTGGATATTCCCTTTGCCCTCTGATCCGGGCTGAGTTTTTTTACCCAGTTGTAGACTCCCCTGATCTTGTAGCTTCCAATGGGCTGAAGCATCTCCGGTTTTAGCAGTATCCTTGGATCCTCCTCATACCATCTGAGGGGTATTAACTGAGTTCGGATTGCAATGTCCTGTATCCGTTGGGATGCTTTCTTGAACTCTTCTAAATTCGGTCGATAAGAACCAGGAGTAGAGATAATCATGTACAATGTTACGGGGAACTTGTGATATAATGTTTGACAGAGAGGTGGTGATATCAACACTAGCAGTAGAGTTGGAATTCCACTCCCTGCACCATTGGACAAACATACTATATCCTTAAGTGAACAACTCAATATGGAAGAGCGGACAAAAAATGAACATATTATCCATCGGCATAATCTTTTTCATTATTCTTGAAAGCCTGAACGTACTGACTCTGTATTTTAATCCTGGATCACAGATGGGTAACGGGTTGGGCGTGTTTAATGCCTGGGAAAAATCAAAGACTGACCTGGAGATGCACCAGTTTGTCCGCTACCTGGTGTACTGGGTAGCTGGGACAAAACTGATTTTCATCTCCCTGCTTTCGGTTATTCTAATGACCGCAGCAGAGTCAACTAAACTGTTAACCACCGTAGCGATGATTGGTTCTATATCATCATTTTACTGGCGGTTATACCCAATTATCAGGTCACTGGATGAAGAGGGGTATATCACGCCACCAGGTTACTCGAAAACGCTTGGAATTATGATTGCCGGTTTCATCGGGTTGTTCGCCATTGTTTTGGCGTGGTCTCTCATTACAACCTAATTATGTTTTTAATCTTCTCAGCGATAGCTTCAATTTTTTGGACGGTTTCTTTGTCATTTTCCCATCTACTAAAGAGTTCTGGGGTGATTGTCAAAGAATGAGCGTCGTCACCCCATATCGAGTGTGCGCCGCCGATTGAACATTCCTGATGACGACCACACCTATAACAGGGTGGGATTACAGAACTGTGACGGACAACGTCCACGATTTTTACCCTGTAAGACCGGAGTTTCTTGCGGAAATCCTCTTCAGCAGTGTCTTCCCAATGCCCTATGCCACATATGGCTAGCACGAAGGGTTTGTCCTTGATAGCGAAGTCTACGTGGCGGAACCCCCATAAACGGGATATGAAAGCCGTCATAGTGGCGGATATAGTACCATGATGGATCGGACTTCCCAGGACTATTGCGTCGGCTTCTCTTACCTTCTGATAGTAGGGCAACAGGTCGTCATCAAGCAGGCACACCTGTGGTTTGGCGCAGAGCCAGGAGCACCCCTTGCAGGCTGAGAAGTCCACATCAGTGAGTTTAATGAATTCAGGATCATAGCCGCTTTTCTCCATAATTGACTTGACTATCCTGTCAGTGTTTGAGTCACGGCCCACTACACCTGCACTGAACCCAATAATCTTCATTTTTAGTCCCTTGTAGAATATCAAGGCTAGTTAAATTATTTTAGGCACATGTGTTGCACCGGTGCGCACGAGTAGTTCGAGCCCAACCAGATGGTGAACAGATAAAATTTCCGAATTAGGGAGTTAGCTCAGTTATTTTATCTAACTATATACCGATGCCAAAGATCAGAGTGCCTTTCGTATAACAAGAGCATACAGTAAAAGAACTGCTGATGCGCTCACGAAGATCGAGTTGAAAGAAATCTTACTGATTAGACTAAAGATCACTAACGGGCCCAAGGCAGATCCGATATCAATCCAGTTAGTAAACGCGCTCAGGGTGAACTTGCTATCTGCATCCCCTGTTTCTACCATATCACTTACTTGTGAGGCTAGTACAACCCCCAATCCTGCATCAGATAAGAACGACAGGATTACTGCCATAGTGATGATACCAAGGGATTGACTGATTGCCAACATCATAAGGCTGGCTGAACCAGATACAAAGAGAATGCCCATTGTTCTTTGGCCACCGAACTTATCGGACAAAACACCAATGACTGGACCCAGCAGGAACTTGATGAATATCCTGAATGAAAGGAGGATCCCAGTAAGAGATGCTATCCCTACGTTCCAACCAAGGAAAGTGATCCCTTCGGATCCCAATATCTCTATGAGATAAAGTGAAAGAGTGGAGGAGATCAGGCTACCCAGGAAGAGCCTTGTAAGCATCACCCCTACGCCGATACTGAATAGCTCAGAGTTCCCGAGTAATGTACGAATATTGAATTTATGAACATACTCAGGTTGGGTTACATCCAATCTTTTGTCTGTCAGGCTAAACGCGATTGGGATGACCAGGAAGGTACCTAATGCTAATAGCAGGTTCGCTGAAGTGAACCCCCATGAATCAAGGAGTACTCCTCCCACCAATCCCCCTGAGAGGAACCCGATGCTTGATATTGACTGGTAAACCCCCATGTATCGCCCCCTGTTAAATTCGTCCGAGAAGGAGACAACCGAGAGATATCCACCCAGCCTGAGGAAGGACCAAGTTATTCCCCACAGTAACCTCATGGTAAGAAACGGCAGGAAGCCACCGATGTACCCGTAACTCAAATTGATAAAGAATGCAGCGATAATGGAAGTTACAAGCACCCATTTCAACGGTTTTATTCCGTAAACATACCCCGCCAAGGTGTTGGACGCAAAACGCACCAACCGGTTTGCGCTCAGCAGTATCCCAACCTGGACAAGATTCAACCCAAAAGAGGAATATATCAAAGGAAGGGCTACGTATAGCAGAGAATCACCCAAGTTACTAAACGAGACAACTATAGCTGCCCTAACTATGTCCACCATACGATTTTGGTTTGCGTCCATTGCGAGAAAAATACTATTGATTATTATTTAAAATATGCTAGACTATTAGTATAAAGAAAATATGCCTATTTCGCACTCATTTCTAAACTGTTTCATGATATTAATAATCGGTCCTCCCTGGGGCCTTGCCCGTTATCTCATCGAGAACGATCCTATCAACTTTAACCCCTCCACTTCAGAATCCTTCACGATATGAGTGAAATGAGGGTAGACGCGCGTTTATGTCAGGTTACTTGGTGCAAGCACCTTTCCACGTCCGTCAAGCGCAACTGGTAAAAGCGTGAAATGCATCCTCAAACCTAACAGGAGAATTTAAAATTGGAGAAGCGCGTGTACGATTTCACCGAGGGAAACAGGGACATGAAGGCCCTCCTCGGCGGAAAGGGAGCAAACCTGGCAGAGATGACAAACCTTGGGCTCAGCATCCCCCAGGGGTTCACCATCACAACAAAGACATGCAACGAGTTCATGGCGGCAGATGGACATTTCCCCGAGGGGCTCTGGGATGAGATATTAGAACACGTACTGACCCTTGAGGAGACAAGCGGCAAGAAGTTCAACGACCCGGAGAACCCGCTGTTGGCCAGTGTCAGAAGCGGCGCACCAATCAGCATGCCCGGTATGATGGACACAGTTCTCAACCTAGGGATAAACGATGAAGTGGCCGAGACAATCATCAAACTCACCGGCGACGAACGTTTTGTCTGGGATGCCTACAGGCGCTTCCTCACGATGTTCAGCGACGTTGTCATGGGCCAGGACCGCCACGCGTTCGAGGGTGTGTTCGACAAGGTCAAGGAAGGAGAGGGCGTCACGGGTGACACTGATGTCAGCGTGGACGGACTCAAGGAGACCGTGGCAGGCATGAAGTACCTCTATAAGGAGCTAATCGGGGAGGAGTTCCCACAGGACCCCATGGACCAGCTCAAGGCATCCATTGCGGCGGTGTTCAACAGCTGGGACATACCTAGGGCAAGGACGTACCGCAAATTCGAGGGAATCCCCAACTCAATGGGCACCGCCTGTAACGTCCAGACCATGGTGTTCGGAAACATGGGCTGGGACAGCGGGAGCGGAGTCATGTTCACACGGAGCCCAAGCGACGGAAGCAAGGGCCTGTTCGGCGAGCTATTATTCAACGCTCAGGGAGAGGATGTGGTAGCGGGAATCAGGACCCCCATCCATATCTCGGAGCTGCACGAGCAGCAGCCAGTCCTTTACAAGGAGCTTGAGGACATCGCCGAGACCGTCGAGGAGCACTACAAGGACATGCAGGACATGGAGTTCACAATCGAGAAGGGAAAGCTCTGGATACTCCAGACCCGGACGGGTAAGAGAACTGCAAAGTCGGCCATCAAGATCGCAGTAGACATGGCAGATGAGGGACTCATCGACAAGGAGACAGCAATCCTGAGGATCACACCCAACAATGTAGACCAGCTACTACACCCACAGTTCGACCCAGAAGGAAAGGCAGCTGCCACGTTCCTGGCAAAGGGACTTAACGCCAGCCCAGGGGCTGCGGTGGGCTACGCCATCTTCAACGCCGACAGGGCGGAGGAGAGGGGCAAGGCAGGCGACCCGGTTATCCTGGTTCGACCTGAGACCACACCCGACGATGTCAACGGCATGATCGTGAGCCAGGGCTTCCTCACCCAGCACGGCGGAGGCACAAGCCACGCCGCAGTAGTCGCAAGAGGCTGGGGAAAGCCATGCGTAGCAGGCTGCGAATCCATACGAATTGACACGAACCGGAACCAGTTCACTGTAGGCGAGCACACCATAAAGGAAGGGGACTGGATAAGCGTGGACGGGGCAACCGGCGAGGTTTTCCTGGGACAGGTACCCAAGATCGAGACCGCTTTCGAGAAGGAAAAGGAACTCATCAAGGCACTGGATTGGGCCGACGAGATCAGAAAAATCGGTGTGCTGACCAACGCAGACACCCCTGAGGACTCAATCAAAGCGCGCCAATTCGGCGCAAAAGGCATCGGCCTGTGCAGGACCGAACACATGTTCTTCGACCAGGAGGACGAAGAGATCAGCAGGCGCGAGAACGTCGTAAAGATGATACTGAAATCCGAGGTCGCTGCGCCACTGCTTAGGCAGATCTACGCCCTGGAGACCAAAGAAAGAACCCCCGAGGAGGAAACCGAGCTCTCGGAGCTCAAGAAGAAGGCAGAGAACGAGGACGTCAAGGAATACCAAGAGTCACTGGCGAATCTGCTACCGTTCCAGAGGAAGGACTTCCTTGGTATATTCGAGGCAATGGACGGTTACCCCGTCATAATCAGGCTAATCGACCCACCGATGCACGAGTTCCTACCCCCAAGGGAGGAGCTGCTGATAGAGGTCACCGAGCTGAGGTGCACCGGGAGAGACCCGGAGGAGCTCAAGAAGAAGGAGTACCTGCTACAGGTCGTGGAGAGCCTGTGGGAGACAAACCCAATGCTGGGCCTCAGGGGATGCAGGGCAGGGCTCATGTACCCGGGCCTTACCGAGATGCAGGTCCAGGCCATCATGGAAGCAGCCGTTGAGGTCAAGAAGGCAGGGGTGGACGTCCACCCGGAGATCATGATCCCGCTAACCAGCCACGTGAACGAGATGCACGCCGAGCACGACAAACTCAAGAAGGTAGCCGAAAAGGTGCTCAGAGAGGCGGGAATGGATAATCTAGCATACAAGATCGGGACCATGATTGAGATCCCAAGGGCAGCGCTCACTGCGGACGAGATCGCGGAGAGCGCCGAGTTCTTCAGCTTCGGAACCAACGACCTGACCCAGATGACCTTCGGCATCAGCAGGGACGACGCCGAAGGCAAGTTCCTGCTAAACTTTGTGGACAGGGGACTGCTACCCAGCAACCCGTTCCAGGTCATCGACCGGGAGGGCGTCGGACAGCTGATGAAACTGTGCGTAGACAAGGGACGTTCAACGAGACCAGACCTTGAAATAGGGATCTGTGGCGAGCACGGAGGCGAGCCCAGCAGCATCGAGTTCTGTCACATGATCGGCCTAAACTATGTGAGCTGCAGCCCATATCGAGTGCCCATCGCCAGGCTTGCGGCAGCGCACGCACAGCTTAACCACCCAAAGAACTAACCCTTTCTCCCTCATTTATTCTAAATATTAGAAACCCGACTAGTCTATATGAACACCTTAGACCACGTTGGAGTGTACGTCACGGACCTTGACGAGGCGGTAAGCTTCTACGAGACCCTATTCGGGTTCACAGTCCACAGCAGGCTCTACGATCACGGAATCCACATCGTACACATGGACATGGGGGGCGCCCTCCTCCAACTCAAGCAGAGCGATGTACCTGGAACACCAGGGGAAGGAAAATACAACCATTTTGGAGTTCACACGAGGGATTATGACGGATTCATCGTGAAATTGAAGACATTGGGGCTCGATTACTGGGAGATGAGCCTTGGTCCGGGTAAGCGGCTGGTTAATTTCACAGACCCAAGCGGCCACGACATCGAGGTCTGCGAGACGCCCTTCAAGGACTAAAAAAGTATATCGTGGGGGATAGCCCTCTCGTCTAGTATCCGCCTTACCTTTCCCCTTAGCAAGTCATAGTAAACGGATGGCTCCCTCGACGCCTCCTTAAACTCATCAAGTATCTCAGGGTAATGTACCTCCAGCGTTGCCTCGATGTTTTTCCAGTTACCCGCTTTGATATTCAGCCTGTCGACGATTACCCGACCCACAGACGAGGCCAGCCTATTCAGTAGGTCCTCGAACCCCAGCTCTGAGACGAATGGAAGGAGAGGACCGAGGAACGCGTAAGTCGGTATACCTGCGTCGCTGAACAGCTTCAGAGCATCCAAACGTTCTTCAATGGGTGAAGCCCCAGGCTCAAACGCCCTCCTGACCTTCTCGTCGAAAGATGTAATTGTGAAACCCACTTCAACTTCATCGAATCTGCTCAAAAGGTCAAGATCTCTCGTAACGAGAGATGATTTTGTGAGGATCTCAACGGGGAAATCGTGGTCCACGAGTATCTCTAACAGGCTTCTTGTTATCTCATACTTCTTCTCAGCTGGCTGATAAGCGTCCGTGACGCTTGAGAAAAGGATAACTCCTCTCCTCCTCTTTTCCGCATCTCTAAGCATGCAATCCTTTGCGTTCTTTTTCACGTCAACGAAGCTGCCCCACTTCTCACCCTTGTGATACCACCTAGTCATGAACTTAGCGTAGCAGTACGTACACGCATGGGCGCACCCAATGTAAGGATTGACTGCGTAATCAACTCCTTCGATTCCGCTGCTGTTGATGATGCTCTTGCAGGGGGTCTCCCCGATTTTCACGACAGTTATGCTGATCGTCGACTTATATATAAACCGCCGAGTAAGATATTTTTCAGTAACACTTCAAAGGTCGATTGATGAAATGAAGATAGTTGTAATATACGATAGCAAGACCGGGAACACCGAGAAGATGGCCAAAGCATTGGCCGAGGGTGCAAGCGAGCACGCTGAAGTCGAGGTCATGAAAATCGGGGAGGCGTTCCCGCTAACGATTATAGCCGACGCGGATGGCGTTATCTTCGGATCTCCTGTTTATTATGCCGATATATCCAACGGCATGAAGGATTTCCTTGAGCACGTCGAGACCTACATCAAGGCAAACAAGAGAAAGCTAAACAACAAGCCCGCCGCGGTCTTCGGAAGTTACGGGTATGATGGTGCATGGATCATGGAGGAGAGGCTCAAAGAGAGAATAATGGGGCTTGGTTACGAGGTCTCAGATGATGTCCTAGTCATGATTGATTCGGATATTAAATACAACTTCGATACCCATTCGGAGAAATGTAAAAAATTCGGTAAGGAATTCGTCGAGAACTTCTAACTTTCTTTACTTTTCTGATAATACAAGTATCCAGCGACACCTACAATTAGTATTCCAATCCCCACATAGCCCCACGGATTATTGGAAGGTGGTATTACAGGTTCAATTATCTCTTGTGTTATCTCATAAACGGCACTCTCTCCTGAGTTTTCCCATTCTATTCCATTGAAATACGAGACCATTGCTTCCATTTTGTAAACTCCATAAATTGAGGGAGTTGTCATATTGAACGAATAATCATTTGACCCCGAACCATCAAGAGTGTCCTGGGTCTCCACGATAACATTCCCCGAATTGGGATCTGTGACTATCAGAACAATATCCGTCTCCTCATCGAAATCATAGCTTACAGTTACCTCCAACTGGTAATTTTCGTTCAATCCAAGGGTCTCCGGTAAAAGCACTTCCTCGATCTCCGCATTGTATTCAAATAAAGAAGTAACTGTTCCCATTACTTCCAAGGTCATGTTCTGAACTGCCCCCATTCCTAAATTGTACCAATTACCCTCAATAAAATAGTAGACGTTCGCCTCAAACTCATGGCTTCCCGAGATTCCCGGGGCAGGAAACTCTAAAATATAACTACTCTCGCCTGTCCCTGTAACCTGTGCAAAATCATTAACGACCCAATCCTCAAGTTCTCTGCTGTAAATTCCCGGGCTGATCTCTACCTCTTCGTCGAATAAGTAACCGATCGTGACGTTAACTGACACGATCTCCCCGGGATTGATGTCGCTCTCATATCTAACGTCTTGAACCCAAGCACCCGATAATTGGGCACTCGTATGAGGTATAACAAGAAATGAGACAATAATAACAAGTATGAGGACTTTTTTCATTATAGTCGATTATATTTACGGTACGTGTTTAGCTCGTCAATAAATTTATAAACTAAGTATAAACATGTTTATACAATATGGAAGAGTTAACACTAACGAACCGAAAACTAATCCTCACCACAGACATCGAAGACATAATCAGAAAAAAAGCAGTCCCCATC
>JABIBQ010000036.1 GCA_018652685.1 Candidatus Bathyarchaeota archaeon | reverse complement strand
TAGAAGACGTTGAAGATATTATGGACCGAGGCAGAGTACTAATCAAGAAGGTGCTTGGAAAATTATGAAAGCGGTTATACTCGTAGCGGGAATCGGGACAAGGCTCAGGCCACTCACAGACAACACGCCGAAGCCGATGCTCGACGTGGGAGGGCGGCCGCTTCTTGAGTGGATGATAATGCGTGTGAAGGAAGCGGGTATTGACGAGATACTGCTTATTACTAATTACCTTGAGCACAAAATCATCGACTACTTCGGCAATGGCACAAACCACGGGGTACAGATCAGCTACAAAACTCAGGAAGAGACACTTGGCACAGCCCATGCCTTCGGAGAGGCAAAGGAGTGGGTGGGCAACAACGCGTTCATGGCACTATACGGGGACCACTACCTAGCAGAGGGAGTTCTAAAGAGGCTTATCGAGGCCCACAGGGATGGAGAGGTCACAGCATCCGCTCTCCTAGTCGAAGATCCCAGCCAGTACGGGGCATTCGGGTTAAATGGTGATCTCATCACGAAGGTGGTAGAGAAACCGGAGCCAGGTACCGAGCCCAGCAAGTACGCAAACGTCGGCGTTTATATCTTCCCAGCGAAGGTGTTCGGCTACATCGAAAAGACCACGCTGAGCCCAAGGGAGGAGTACGAGATCACTGATACAATGCAGCTCATGATAGAGAACGGTATAGCAGTGCGGAAACACAACGTCGAGGAGCACGAGTGGCTGGACATTGGGCTGCCTTGGACCCTCCTTGAGGCAAACAGACGGGCCATGGAGGATATCGAGTATAGGATTGATGGGACGGTCGAGGATGGCGTCAGTATCCACGGGCCGGTCTGGATAAAGAAAGGGGCAAGGGTGAGAACCGGGACCTACATCGAGGGCCCTGCCATCATCGGCGAGAGGGCGGATGTCGGGCCTAACTGCTACATCAGAGCATCCACGTGCCTGGGCGCAAATGTCAGGGTTGGCAACGCCTGTGAGATCAAGAACAGCATCATCGGCGAGGGGACCCACGCTGCCCACCTGAGTTACGTCGGTGATAGCGTCATCGGTAAGAACAGCAACTTGGGGGCAGGGACAATAACGGCCAACCTCAGGTTCGATAAGAGCAACATCGAAGTCACCATCAAAGGGGAGAGGATGAACAGCGGACGAAGGAAGCTAGGTGTGATTTTGGGCGACAACGTCCAGACAGGCGTCAACGTCAGCATCCACCCAGGTGTAGTTATCGGTAGTGACTCTTGGATAGCCCCAGGTATCACTGTGCAGAGGGACATTCGGGGAAACGTCATCAAGTACTTCTTCTCGGAGGTCCATGAAAGGGACCGCTGAGCCCACCACATTTATAAAAAACGATTCACGAAAAGAGGATGACTGGAATGGAGAAAAAAGAGTTCAAGAAGCGGTTCCCAAAGCTCGCCGAGGAGATGGAAAGCGGAGCGGGCAAGGCTGACATCGAGTTCCAGGGAGAGAAGCCGAAACCAAAGACGAAGTTCGCTGGCTATGATCCCGATGCCATAGACTTCATCAGGCGGTGCAGCACCGAGGACCAGGCATACGAGATCATCGAGTACCTGGAGAAGAGGGGAGAGGTCACAAAGGAGGTCGCGGACGAGCTGTGCAGACAGCTAAAGGAAGAGGGCCTCAGAAGCTTCGGGCGGAAGAAGAAACCCGGCTATTACGACAGGGAAGGGTAGGGAGACAGGTTTTTCACCTGCTCGACCAGTTCAGGCCGATACCTTCCCAGGACACCGTTAGCCTTATCCAAGTATTCAAGTTCAACCAGACTAAAGCTGCCAACTCCAGCCATCAATGTATCTACTTCGATCAGATCCATTCCGGCACACACCAGTTTGGATCCCTCAACAAGGTCATAACTCAAACTGGCATCACCAAAACTCCCCTCTTTGTTCGACCTTGGAGTGAGTCCAAGGGATTCCTGTACCCCTAAAACGTTGAAGAATGTGGCGTAAAGCTTGTTTATGTCAATTATGCTATTGACCATTCTACTGTTCTTGGGCCCATGCCACCAGCAGCGAATAGGGTCAGGGATGAAACCGAACATGTTCTTCAGCGTGAAAGTGGTGTAGTGCTTGAACTTGTTGAAGCTGATGAGGGTTGACCCCCGGTGTTCAAAGAGCCTCACTGGAATGAACCCATAGAACTTTTCGGTGAACAATGGTCCGTATTTTTCTTCAACTTCTTTCTTGATGAGATCTGGATCGATAACATTACCCTCCCATATCTCATCCGTGACGTTGATGTACTCCGCGTCAAACTCCTTGAAGAGATCAGTGAACCCCTTCTCATCCAGGTACTTGTTGTCCAACTCTTTCAGGTGTCCCCAGTGCTCGCCCTCCGAGAACCAGTCCCAGTCATCCTTCTTCGCGAAATGGCTCCAACCGCCCCTGGGTATCCAGCTCCAGTCCCTCTCCTCGCCGTTGTAATCAAAGCAGAGTCCCTTATCCTGGTCACAGAGGACACGTATCAAACCGTGCCCCTCGGCGACAACGATTTGGGAGTCCAATGCCTCGAAGAGCAGCCTCAAGGACTCAGGTGAAGTGTATGTCCCGGGAGCTCGGTCCACAAAGTTTGGTTTTACAATCACTGTATCGCTGAAGTTAAATGGACTTAGTAACTCCCTCATCTCGGAGCCGGTAATAATCTTCGCTAGCCTTGTAGAACCGACAGTGTAGATATCGAGCATGGAATAGATGAGATAACTGTGTGTAATAATCTTAAGCAGTTCTAGCGTTAGAAAATGGGAGTGTTAGTACTCTTCAAGCACGATGAGTTTCTTGCCCTCAAAATCAGATGGCTTGACCTTCTCGGTGCCGCCTATAGATTGAACCGTCTGAATCACCCAGCTATTACCGCGGTCCTTACTGACGAGATATGCGGTCATTTTGATTATACTGCCCTCTCTGTTAATCATTTAAATCAATTCATCATTGAAATCTGCAAGTATAAAGCATTGCATGAAGGTATCACGAGCCAATAGGCGGGAATCTTTTTAGTGTAACCCATCATGTTGTTGAGTAGATGCTGGGCACTTCTGACAGCTATCAACGGTATAGGATTACGATTACAACATGGCGAAAATAGTAGGGCTGGTAGGCAAGGCAAACGTCGGCAAGAGCACATTCTTCGGCGCTGCAACACTCAAACCCGTGGAGATCGCGGGGTTCCCGTTCACGACACTCAAGGCGGACAGGGGCGTCGCGTACATCACAGCCCCATGCGCGTGCAAGGAGTTAGGGATCCAGGATGACCCACAGAACAGCGCGTGCGTTGACGGGACTAGGCTCATACCAGTAGACCTAATCGACACACCGGGCCTAATTCCCGGTGCCCACCAGGGAAAGGGGCTTGGGAACCAGTTCCTCGACGAAGTGAGGAGGGCCGATGCTTTAATCGTGGTGGCGGACGCCTCGGGCGCAACAAACCTCCAGGGACAGGTCGTGGACCCGATGACAAACGACCCCATAGATGACGTCAAGATGTTCGAGCAAGAGTTCGACCTCTGGCTCAGGGCGTTACTCAACAAGGATTGGAGTAGCATCAGCAGGACAGCCCAGACGGCAAAGGAGGCCATCAGCAAGCATCTTGAGCAGAAGATGACAGGACTGGGAATCAGCAGGCCCCAGATTGCCCGGGCAGTAAGGCAGGCAGGGCTAGACGAGTACAGGTCATACCAGTGGAGCGAGGAGGACTTTGTCAATTTCGCGACTCAACTCAGGAAGGTCGCCAAGCCCATCATTGTCGCAGCGAACAAGGCGGACAGAGAGGGAGCGGATATCAATATCAAGCGCATCGAGGAGGCGGGCTACAAGGTGGTAGCAACTTGCGCGGAGGCTGAGCTGGCCCTCAGGAGGGCAGCAGAAGCCGGCCTAGTGGACTATACTCCGGGCGACAGCGATTTTACAATCAAAAACCCTGAGAAACTCACGGCGGGCCAGATCAAGGCACTGGAGCGGATGAGGGAGAAGGTCTTCGTTAAGTGGGGCGGGACAGGGATCCAGAAGGTACTCAACGAAGCGTTCTACGGGCTCCTCAACATGATCGTTGCATACCCGGTGGAGGACCCTGAGAAGCTCACTGACAGCCAGGGAAGGATATTACCAGATTGCTTCCTTGTCCCACAGGGTACTACCGCCAAGCAGTTCGCAGGGGTCATCCACTCAGACCTTATGGAGGGCTTCATCTACGCCATGAACGCCAGGACCAAGAGGAGGCTCAAGGACAGTTACGAGCTCCAGGACAAGGACATCATTCAGATCGTGTCAGCTAAGTCCAGGAGATAAATAGGGCTCATTGTCCCCTAGAACAAAAAAAGTTCCTCGGATAGGTTCCCACTTATATTACACGATGTGGCAATCTTCTCATCATGTTCAAAGTGTTGAACCGTAACCTGCGATATCTATTCATTCTAAACACCGCTTTCGGTTTCTCGGTTCAACTAGTAACTCCGCTTTTCCCGCTATTCCTATCAAACCTCGGGGCAACGGCATCAGAGAACGCCTGGGTAATAAGCCTCGGGGGGCTAGTTGCGACCACGTTGATGCTTCCAGCTGGCCTGTTCATGGATAGGCTTGGGAAGAGAACCCTGCTCTTGAGCAGCTTAGTTGTGAACTCAGTTATCATGTTCATGATGGCAAACGCCCAGACTTGGCAGCAGGTATTACCGCTCTTCATAATCTACAGTTCATCAGGAGCCTTATTCATGCCAGCCAGGATGGCCATGATAACGGACAACTCAACCCCGGATACCAGAGCCTCCGTGTTCGGAATAATGAACTCGTCCTGGCCTCTGGCGGGCGTGGTAAGCACACTCATCAGCGGTTACCTAATACAGACGTCGGGTTGGAGGCAGGTGTTCCTAGTGGGGTCTGCCATTAACGCTATCAGCATACTCCCAAGCCTGAGGATAGAGAAACAAGAGGTGCAGAGAGACTCAACGGGAGGAGGATTCAGGGAGCTTTTCAGGGGAGATACCGCTCCAGTGCTCCTCACGTTCTTTGTCTACGGTATTCTCCTGACCACGGCCATGGGTGGTATCAACCTCATCATCCCACTCTACCTGGTTTCACGGTTTTCGCTCAACGCACAACAGGTGGCTCTGTTCTTCACGGCCCAAAACTTGCTGAGCCTAGTCACCCAGATTCCTAGCGGCAAGATCGCGGAAAGATTCGGGATGAAGAGGACAGTCATCACGCTAATAGCAATGATCCCGTTCCTGTACGCCTCGTGGCACTTTGTCGGTGACTGGAGGGTGATGCTTGTCATAAACACAATCGCCTTCGGGCTTTGGAGCATGACCTGGCCCGCTACGCTGACGCTTCTATCAAGGTCCGTTCCAGATGAGCTAACTGGAGCCGCATTCGGGGTCAACATCACAGGGAACAGGCTCGGTTTCACGCTTGGGCCGTTAATCGCCAGTTATTTCTACACAAACTACTCCCAGACCTCGCCGTTCCTTGTTTCAGGGGCTATATGTCTAGTGGCAGTCCTCGTCGCATTTAAGCTCAAGAATACGGCCAATGAGCCAAGCGAGTAAAACGAGATTCTAGAAATGTAATGTATTAATTAGAGAGGGTTAGTTTTTTCCAGCGATCCAGCCGACATCCTTGTCCGACTTGATGGATGGGTTGTTTGGGTCAATGAGTATGATCTCGAACCACTTGTATCGTCCGTCCTGCCACGCCCAGTAGCTGTTAAGGATCTCTAGGTTCGGGTACTTTCGCGCCGTCCTCTCCTCTGCGATGAGCCTCTTGCTCTTACCTGGAGTGAACTTTGTTACGCCCATCCTCTTTTGCCTACGACCCAGTACTGGCCTCAGCTTGCGGCGTCCGCCCCTACGAATACGGGTCCTGACGACAACGAATCCCTGCTTGGCCTTGTATCCAAGACCACGAGCCCTGTCTAGCCTGGTTGGCTTGTCGATTCTAACTGATGAGGGCTGCTTTCTCCAAAGGATTACCCTATTCCTCATTACTTCCTTGATGTAACTGTCGCCTGGTTTCTTCCAAGCGTTCTTGAGATGGCGGTACATTGATCGTTTTTCTCCTATGAGGCTACCTGATTACTCTAGTTCAAACTAATAAAGATAATGGGGATACCCCGATTCTCCAATAAAAACTCCGTATGTAGCGTCAAAAACAGTTTCATAGCCCACTCTGGTGGGTAGATAATAAAATAGAAAATAGGGGATATTAGAAAATCGCGTAGGCGAGGATCAGGGGCAGGAAAATGTTAGCCACCAACCCAATCACCGTGATCAGGGTGTTAAGGCTAGGTCCAGCTGTGTCCTTGAATGGATCACCTACAGTGTCTCCGATAACTGCTGCGTGGTGAGCATCGCTGCCCTTTCCTCCCAGGTTACCGTCCTCAACGTACTTTTTCGCGTTATCCCAAAGTCCACCCGCGTTGCTCATGAGCAGCGCCAAGAGTAGGCCGCTGAAGATGTTTCCAGCAAGGAAACCTCCCAGTGCCTCCACGCCGAAGATGAACCCAACTCCCAGTGTCGCAGCAATTGCGGTTAGGGTCGCGGGTACAAGCTCCTTGAGTGCCCCTGAAGTTGCGATGTCTATACACTTCTCGTACTCAGGAACAACTCCTTCCACGCCCTCGATGAGACCGGGGATCTCTGCGAACTGGCGACGAATTTCCGTAATCATCGTCTCCGCGTTTCTACCAACACCGAGCATCAGCTGTGCACTGAAAACGGCGGGTATCGCCACACCGATTAGTGCCCCGAGCATGACAAGAGGGTTCATCAGGTCAAAGATGACCTGCGTGCCCAGCGTGAACTCTGCCACTTCCTTAAACGTGGCGAGGATGCTGATTACCGTTAGCCCTGCTGCGCCGATGGCGAAGCCTTTTGTGATTGCCTTGCTTGTGTTACCTGCCGCATCCATCTTGTCCAAGATGCGGATGGTCTCATGGTCAAGGCCTCCCTGCTCCGCGATGCCCTTGGCGTTGTCCCCGATTGGGCCGAAACTGTCGTTTGCTACGACGATCCCGACGATGCTGAGCATGCCGAACGCTGAGATACCGATGCCATAAACACCGTATCCTGGACCAAGTGGGGCACAGATGGCGTATGACAGCCAGGCTGCAATTCCTACGCCAACCATTGGTGGCAAGGTACTCAGTAGGCCGTAACTGAACCCGGTGATAATGTTGACTGCCGCGCCTGTCTGGCTTGCCTCGGCAGTTGTCATTGCTGGCTTCTGGTCGATGCTTGTGTAGTAGTCACCGGTGAAACCGATGATAACTCCAGCGATCAGGCCTACCGCGGATGCTCCCCAGAACCTGAGGTTGTAACCCAAGTAGGTGTTCGCTGCGTAACTCAGTGCGAGAAAGAGACCGACAGTGATGTATGTTCCCCTGTTCAGGATTGCTCCTGGCTCTTGTCCCTCCTTGACATTGACTGCGAAGATGCCGATGAGGCTAGCGATGGCTCCTAGGCCAGCGTAGACTAGAGGCATCTCAATGAGGTAACCACCTAGGACTGTTCCCAGGATCATGACGGCCATTAGGCTCGCCACGTAGCTATCGAATAAGTCTGCACCCATGCCCGCAACGTCTCCGACGTTGTCTCCAACGTTGTCGGCGATTACGGCTGGGTTTCTTGGGTCGTCCTCGTCGAGGTTGAACTCGACTTTTCCTACTAGGTCTGCACCGATGTCCGCGGTCTTCGTGAAGATCCCGCCACCAGCCTTGGCGAATAGTGCCATTGCTGATGCTCCGAAACTGAACCCGAGTACAACGTTGGGGTCACCAGTCGCGAAGTAGATTGAGCTTACTCCGAGTAGGGCGAGGCCGATGACGCTTGTTCCCATGACCGCGCCGCCACGGAAGGCAATTGGGAAGCTCTTGCTGATCCCCTGTCTTGCCGCGCTTGCTGCGCGTAGGTTGGCGTCTGTTGCCACGTCCATTCCCATCCATCCTGCGATTCCGCTGCATACAGCGCCGAAGATGTACCCACAGGCAAGAACAACGTTATCCATTATGTTGGTCGTTGCCCATATTGGTGTGGGTAATAGGATTAGGAGTACAAGTGCCATGCCTGCGATGAAATATGCAAGGGTCTTGTACATCCTATTGAGGAAGGTCCTGGCTCCCTCTTTGATGGCACCTGCGACGAAACGCATCTGGTCCGTGCCGGTGTCCTGTTTTTTAACGAAATCGTGGATGTAAAAACCCGCGAGAATTGAAATTACCGCCATTACTGGGGCTATTAACCATGCTTCTACCATTCTATATTCTCCTTTTGTTGAGTATTCCCCTGATATACGAAAGTAAATCTATAAAAATGATTGGGAAATAAGACCCATAATTACTGTTTCTAATTAACACATACTATGTAATTTTCAATAAATACGAAAAAATACAACTAAGTCAATTAATAGCTAAGAATTTAATAATAAAAGGAAAAAAGGAGAGCCTAGGCTTTCCTGTGCTCGACGTACTGCCTCTTAGGGATCAGCTTCTGCGGGATGATCAGGAAGGCAGTGAGGCTTCCGAGGAAGCAGACCAGCAGCTGTAGCCCTGTTAGCGGGACGACGTGGAATATCACGTTCAATGATGGGATGTATAGTATCATCATCTGCAGTATTAGTCCAATCATGACGCTAATGAACAGCAACTTGTTTGCCGTCCATCCCTCAAGCCCTAGCTGGAAGATGTGCTTCGTCTCGCTCCTACACTGATATGACAGGAAGAACTCGAAGAACACGATGCTAGTGAAAGCAACTGTCCTTGCGGTTGTTGCTGCCAGCTCCCAGTCCCCTGTATTTCCAGCGACTGTGATGTACGCCCAGAAGAAGGGTATGAAGTCGCTGATGAAGTCCACCAGTGCCGCGAACAGAATGAATCGCCAGAACCTCTTGAGTATGTCCTCCTTGGGATCCCTTGGCGGGTACTTCATGATGTCTGGGTCCGGTGGGTCAATGCTCAACGCGAGTGCAGGCAGACCGTCCGTGACCAGGTTGATCCACAGGATGTGGATTGGTAGGAACGGAACTGGTAGTCCCAGAACTGCCGTAACGGTAATCTCCAGGAACTCGTCAAAGTTCGCGGCTAGCATTAGTCTGATGTACTTTGTTACGTTAGTGTAGATCTCACGGCCACCCTTGATGGCCTGTACGATTGTCGCGAAGTTGTCGTCCTCAAGGACCATGTCGCTGGCTTCCTTGGTGACATCTGTACCCTTGATGCCCATGGCGACGCCGATGTCGGCTGCCTTGAGTGCGGGTGCGTCATTGACGCCATCACCGGTCATAGCGACTATGTGGCCGAGCCTCTTCAGGCTCAGCGCGATCCTCATCTTGTGCTCTGGGCTGACCCTTGCACAGACGCGGACATTTTCGATTGTGTCGTCAAGCTGGTCCTCGGTAAGAGCCTCTATCTCGACGCCCTCCAGTACGGATGCGTCGGTCTCTTCTCTGAGGATTCCGATCTGCTTGGCGATGGCTACGGCGGTGATACGGTGGTCACCTGTAACCATAACGGATCTGATACCTGCCTCGGCAGCTGTCCTGATGGCAGAGGGCACCTCTTCCCTTGCGGGGTCGATCATTCCGATTATTCCAACGAAAACAAGGTCATCCTCTACCTCGTCAACCTCTAGGGCTGAGTAATCGTAGTCATCTGGTAACTCCTTGTAGGCCATTCCCAGGACACGGAGGGCGTCCCCCGCCATGCCCTGCATGACATTAAGGGTTTCGTCCTTGTCCTTCTGGGTTAGGTCCCTGACATCTCCGTCGAGGATCTTTGTTGATCTTTCGAGCACCATCTCGGATGCCCCTTTGACATAGGCAACTAGCTTACCCTCGGGGGTCTTATGGACGGTGGTCATCCGCTTCCTTGTTGAGTCGAATGGGATCTCGCTGACCCTCTCGTACTCCTCCTTGAGTGCCTTGTTCGCCATGCCTGACTTCTCGGCGGCCACGACGAAAGCTCCCTCAGTGGGGTCACCGTAGCAAACCCAGTTCCCGTTGCTCTGCTGGATTACCGAGTCGTTGTTCAGTGCGCTGATTCTAAGTAGAGTTGTTATCTGGGCGTCATCAGTTGGATTGACCTTTGCACCGTTCTCCATGAAGTCGCCTTGCGGCTGATACCCGGTCCCAGTAAGATTGATTGTCCTGCCAGCTGAGTGCAGCTTGGTGACGGTCATCTCGTTCTTGGTAAGGGTCCCAGTCTTGTCGCTGCAGATTACGGTTGTACTTCCAAGCGTCTCGACGCTTGCGAGCCTACGCACGATTGCCTTCTGCTTTGCCATACGGCTTGTGCCCATGGCTAGTGTGATCGTAAGAACCGCGGGCAGACCCTCTGGTATCGCGGAGACTGCCAGACTGACGCTTGTCATGAAGACCTCTTCAATGGTCCTGTCATGAACGAACCATAGCACGAAGAAAACGAACAGTGTCAGTACGAGGCTGATAGCGATGAGCTGCCTGCCCATCTTGTCCATCTTCTGTGTGAGCGGTGGGGGCTCCACGTCGATCGACATGACCATACCTGCGATCTTTCCGAACTGGCTGCTCATGCCAGTCTCGGTGACTACGGCAACGGCCCTGCCATTTGTGACGACGGTGCCCATGAAGACCATGTTTTTCTGGTCTCCAATACTTGCGTCTGATGCAACCGCGACGAGTCTCTTGCTTGCTGGCCTGGACTCACCGGTTAGGGCGGCCTCGTCGACCTCAAGATTAGCTGCTTCCAGTAACCTGCTGTCAGCGGGCACTCTACTGCCTGCTTCAAGTATAATAATATCACCGGGAACAAGGTCCTTGGAGTCGATTGATTCCTCTTTACCGTTCCTCATTACGAGGACATGCGGTGAGACCATTGCCTTTAGGGCTTCAACGGCTTGCTCCGCCTTGTACTCCTGGTAGAAACCGAGAATACCGTTCATGACGACTATGACAAGTATAACGTACATGTCGGTCATGGGCTCGCCTTCTTTGATTGCAAGATAGCCGGAGACTGCTGCTGAAATGATTAGTACGACGACGAGTATGCTTGTAAACTGCTCCCAGAGAAGGTGATACCATTGCTTCTTTGCCTCCTCCTGGAGTTCGTTTGGGCCATACTCTTGGAGTCGTTTGGCGACCTCCTCATCAGAGATGCCTTTCCGGCTAGTCTCTAATGTCTGGAGGACTCCATCGATATCTGTTGAATGCCATTCTTTCTTTTCCAAGATTTACACCATTTTAGTGTTTTCTAGGTCATGGATTGACCTAATTCTACATTGGGAATACTTTATCGCTTAAAACTCCTATGTTGAATGTCTATAATATCAATATAGAGTAAATAGTTCATTAGCCGTCAAGAACCAGGTAACTCTTCTGTCTCAGGTACAGAACCTTGACTCCTGCAGCCCTAGCCTTTTGCCTAAGCTCTGCGTCGGATGTCCCTAGAACCATGCCCTCACGTAACGCAAGGCTAACCAGGCTATCATCAACATCGTTATCGCTGGGATCAACGATAAACGTGCACATCCCTGCGAAAGTCTCTGCAATCCTAAGCTCCCTGAAGAAACTGGGCTTTGCATTTTCCTTGAGGTGCTGAATCTCGTCAAGCACCCTTGATGATACATAGAACTCGGTGAGGTCATTGACTGCGTCGGCGGATACATCAAAAATGTCCACCTTGAAACGTTCAGGGATTAATAGAAAGTTTGTGTCAGCAAGAATCCGTGTGGGCATTAATCCTCACGGACTATCCCGAACCCGATGAGCCTCCAACGGCTTCCGATTCGCCTGCTGATGGCCACTCGGTCCCCAGGCAGCGCACAGACGGGAATTGAAAGTGCTGCTTCAAGGTTCCTTTTCTTTATTTGGGTGATCTCGCCCATGGTCTTGGCGGTGCCTACGTTGAGGAGCATTTTCTCGCCCCTCGCTATCTGGGCGACCTTCTCCTCCATCCTTGTACCTACAACGCTCTCGAAGAGTTCGTACTCAAGGTTGAGTGAGTCCAGTACCGGTGGAAGAGTCCCTGGCTCCCCGATGAGGCTTCCAACCAACCCGTCCGATTTTGACAGACTTGGATCCAGCTGAGTGCCGACCCCCGCGAGCCCTCCTGGGAGGGCCTTGTCAACCGCGGTTCCTCCAACGTGGAGGCTTGTGATGGTGGTGTAGAGTTCACGCATCTTAATCTTGTTCTTCTGTCTCTGGGGCAGGCCGGGCCTTATCTCAACCTCTTCCCCGAGCTCGAAGCTTCCTTGGGTTATACTTCCCCCGATTACGCCTCCAACCATCTCATCTATCTCGGTGCCTGGCTTGTTCACGTCAAAGCTCCTGACGATGTACATCCTTGGTGACTGGTCTGGGTCTCTCTCCGGTGTCGGCAGGTACTCCTGCATGGCCTGGATCAGAAGGTCAACGTTGACGACCTGCTGGGCTGAGACTGGGATTATTGGCGCGTCCTCTGCTATGCTTTCCTTGAGGAATTTCTTGATGTCCTTGTAGCTCTGCTCGGCCTCCTCAACAGTGACGAGGTCGATCTTGTTCTGTACAATGATGAGCTTGTCCAACCCAACTGCCTGGATTGCTGCAAGGTGCTCACGTGTCTGTGGCTGGGGGCATTTCTCGTTTGCTGCGATGACTAGGATTGCTCCGTCCATGACGGCCGCTCCGCTGAGCATGGTCGCCATCAGGATCTCGTGACCAGGGGCGTCCACGAAGCTGAGAGTCCTCTGAAGCTCGGTCTCAGTATCACAGTTGGGGCATATATCTGTAACACAGTAACACTCGGGCTCGTCACAGCTCGGGCACTTGTAGATGGCCGTGTCGGCGTATCCTAGTTTGATGGTAATTCCACGCTTTAGCTCCTCGCTGTGGCGACTCGCCCATTCCCCAGTGATAGCTTGGACTAGGGTGGTCTTTCCGTGGTCTACGTGTCCGATTGTGCCTATGTTGACTTCAGGTTGCTGTGGTAGTTTTGGAATATGAACTCGCCCCTGTGGATCGTGCTTTCACTACTGAATCTTTGCTTAAATACGTATCCCCAAACATGAACTTTGTATGGGTACTGTATTGGTAGAGTGGGTAAAGAGTTATATCTGAAACGCCGTGACTATTGGTTAACAGGTGTAGAAAATGAGCGATAAGGTTCAAATCAAGATCAGCAAGGAGCTCTTCGATAAAGTTAAAGAGAAGATCACTGGGACCAGCATCTCAACTGTCGAGGAGTACATCGAGCTGCTCCTTGAGAACGAGTTCCCAGAGGAGACGGAGTATACTAAAGAGGAAGAGGAGCTCATCAGGGAGCGACTCAGGCGACTGGGATACATCGAGTGATATAGATGCCAAGACCCCACGGCGGAAAACTGGTAAACAGGCTCACAAAGGCAAGCAAGATAGAGAAGGTCAAGACCGAGGCACTTGAGATACCCAAGGTCTCTGTAAGCCACGAGCTGAGGCTGGATTTTGAGAACATCGCGTTTGGGCTATACAGCCCCCTCAAGGGACCACTGACTGAAACAGAATTCGATTCGGTTGTATCTAAGGGCAGACTCAGCAACGATATCCCATGGAGCATCCCCATCCTGCTTGATGTAACAGAGGACGAAGCCTCGAAGTTCAACGTAGGCGACTCGATAGCAATCGAGAGCAACGGTGAATTATTCGCCGTAGTCGAGGTCGATGACAAGTACGGGTGGGACAAGGAATTCTACAGCATAAACATCTACAAGACCATCGACTCGGAGCACCCTGGTGTAGCCAAGACGAACAGGATGAACCCGGTTCTAGTAGGTGGTTCAATGGAGATCTTCAACGAGCACCCCGGCAAATTCCCCAAGTACAGGCTCAAGCCAGAGGAGACAAGGTTCCTGTTCAAGGAGAAAGGCTGGAGGACAGTGGCGGGATTCCAGACACGGAACGCGCCCCACATGGGACACGAATACGTACAGAAGACCGCACTCAGCTTCGTGGATGGGCTGTTCATCAACCCACTCATCGGCAAGAAGAAGGCAGGAGACTTTACGGACATAGCAATCATTGAGAGTTACCAAGCACTCATCGACAACTACTTCCTCAAGAACGCTGCAACACTAGTCACACTAGAAATGGAGATGCGGTACGCAGGCCCCAAGGAGGCAATTCACCACGCCATCGTCAGGAAGAACTACGGTAACAGCCACTTCATCGTCGGAAGGGACCACGCCGGAGTCGGAAGCTATTATGGACCATTCGAGGCACAGGAGATATTCGAGGATTACCCTGACCTGGGAATTGCACCCATCTTCTTCAGGAACTTCTTCCATTGCAACAAGTGCGGCGGGCCCCAGAACGACAAGGTCTGCCCACACGGAGATGAGGACAGGGAGAACTTCAAGGGCAGGATCATGAGAAAGCTACTCGCGGAGGGCAAGAACCCTGACCCCACGCAGATGAGACCCGAGGTAACAGAGACCATACTACGCCACGAGAAGCCTTTCGTGGAGTAAATCATCCCTATCTTTTTATCGTCCCTTGACATGAACCTGTTATGGCATCCAAAATCAAGGCATCACACATTCTTGTGGAGAAGCAGGGACAGGCACTGAAGATCATGGAGGAGCTTAAGGGAGGAGCAAAGTTCCAGGACCTTGCGAAAAAGTACAGCACATGCCCATCGGGCAAGAGGGGCGGTAACCTCGGTGAGTTCGGTCGGGGTCAGATGGTCAAGGCTTTCGAGACTGCTGCATTTGCTCTGAACCCAGGGAAGATCACACCTGAGCCGGTGAAGACTCAGTTCGGCTATCATATCATCAAGAGAACTGCCTAAGTCCCCACCAAAAAGCGTTCAGGAGACGCTTCCAATCCTTTCTAATATCTCTGTATACCTCGCATTCTAACCAATTTGTCTGGCATTGTAGCTCGCTGATAATATCACGTGCCTTGCCCGTTTCTTCCGAGATCAGGATCTCTTTCAGTGGAACCTCGTACGCGTTACCCAGCTTGTTGTTCATGACTATGCAAGGGAAGACATCGCGCGCGCCTATTAATTAGAATATGGTCGTTAATGCTATATTGTCAATTACTATGCTTTGGCTATGAAGCACATCTCAACGGATCACATGCACTTTTTCGTAACGGACTTGGACGCGGCTATCGAGTTCTACAAGGATCTTGGTTTCGAGTTCATCCACAAGCTTGAGCACGGCGGCAGGGAGGCTGCCCAACTGCGATCAGCATCAGGGCTAGTAATCGACCTAAACAAGACACGCGCCTCTGACAACCCTGGGTACAGCCACTACGCCATGCTCGTGGACGAGGTCGAGAAGACCTGCGAGGAACTCAAGGCGAAGGGATACTGGGTTGACGGACCCGTTTATAACAAGGACTCAAAGAGGAAGATTATCCCCCTGCGCGACCCCAACGGGTTCCTTGTCCAGCTTGTTGAAGCAGCCTAGTCTGCTCCCATCTCAGCAGACATGAGCAATGATAACGATATACCTGACGATGATTGGAGAGAATTGGGATGAGACTATCATACGTTGTCGGGGCAATCGTGGGATTTGTCATACTTCTAATAGTTTTCATAGTGAGCGTTGTTGGTTGGAAGCTTTTCAAGAAGGATTTCGAGTAGATGAGTGTAAATTGTCGCTGAAGGACTGGCTTGAAAGATGGGATAAGAACGAGAGCCAAGACAGGCTGTCACAAGTCCATGAGAAATTGATTAACAGGTACAGCGACACTCACAGGCACTATCACAATATCGACCACATAGCTGCATGCTTAAACGAGTTCAATGAGGTCGAGCACCTGCTCCAGAATCCAGTTGAGGTTTGGCTTGCCGTCTGGTTCCATGATGTAGTGTACGACCCAAAGGCCCATGACAACGAGGAATGGAGTGTGGATTACGCCGAGAAGGCTTTGAGAGAGATAATTGGCGAGGTGACCCTTGAGAATATTTCTCGTCTAATAATGGCAACAAAACATTACCGCCCTGCTAGTGATCATGACTCAAAGTTCATCCAAGATATTGACCTGACCATCCTGGGAGGACATAGGGACATATTCGATGAATACGAGGAAAGG
The DNA here is from genome assembly GCA_018652685.1 of Candidatus Bathyarchaeota archaeon. GTDB lineage: Archaea > Thermoproteota > Bathyarchaeia > TCS64 > TCS64 > RBG-16-57-9. The sequence continues at coordinate 28,337 of JABIBQ010000036.1, read as the reverse complement.
ATCAGGAGGGAGTATTCGTGGGTCCCCGAGAACCGTTTCAGGAAAGGCAGGGCAGACATCCTGAGTGGTTTCATTGAGAGAAGTACCATATACCAGACAAAATATTTCAGAAAAAAATACGAGGAAACGGCGAGAGCAAACCTATACTATTCAATAAGTAAGTTGAAAAAAGGGATTTAGACGCTGTCCTTCATCTTCCGGTAGAAGGTGTAGTCAACGTACTCCCTGTGCGGGCTCTCGACCTGGTCCATCAGTGGGATGGTCCTCTCGCGCTTTTCCAGGATCTGGTCAGTCACTGTGAAGATGTAGGCATCACTGCCCGCGCCTGAACCGTACGCGCTCATGAGAATCGTGTCTCCTGGCATAGCTATATCGAGAACTCCAGCTAGGCTCGTTGGGCAAGACCCTGAGTACAGGTTACCTATCTTCCTGGCAACAAGACCCGGCTCGATCTGTTCCTTTGTGAAACCGACCCGTGACAAGGCCCTCTGCGGGAACACACCGTTGGGGCTGTGCCCGATCGCGTAGTCGATGTCCTTGGGTTTCATATCAGCCTTCTCAAGCAGTCTATTTGTTGCAGTCAGCACGTGCTTGAAGTACGCTGGCTGGCCTGTGAACCGGCCGCCGTGCCTCGGGTACTTCTGACCCTCCCGCCTGTAAAAGTCGGGTGTATCGCTCGTATAGGCCACGTAGTGGTCCAGTGTCGCAATGACGTCCCTTCGCCCGAAGATGTACGCCGTCGCGCCTGCACCCACGGTGTAGTCCAGTGCGTCCCCGGGGGCCGCCTGACTGTTGTCGGCCCCGATGACCATGACGTGCTCCCCGCCGAAAGCCGGGAAGTTCACCAACGCGGCCGCGTCAATGAACAGGTCGGTGGCTGCCTTACATGCGAACTGGGTGTCAACGCCTCCTGAGAAGAATCCGTCCTCGAATTTCTCGCCAAGCTCAAGCACCTGGCTCACTGTGGCCATGATGGGCTTCACGGCGTAAGTGGGTGACTCGCTTCCCACGAAGCATTTCTTGACATAGCTACTGTTGAGACCAGCGTGGATAAGCGCCCTCTTTCCAGCCTCAACCGAGAATGTTGTCGTGTCCTCGTCGGCGAAAGGCAGGGTGCGCTCGGTTACACCGAGGATTCCCTTTCCGTCGTTCTTGATCCTGTACTTGGGGATGTACGCGCCGTACCCGACGATTCCCGGCTTCTCTATCTCCTTGGAGGGCTGTATTTCCACGTATTCCTGGAGGGGATAGTACTCGTCCGCAAAGGAAAAGTTGAGGCTCGAATAGTAGACAAGCCCATCATGCCCATCTGCATATGTCCTGCGGAACCTCGGTATAATGAGTCTACCGATGTACTTGTTGATATCGTCTGATTGGCCTGGGATGTGATCGGTTATCCTGCCCGGTAGCTTGACGTTACCGAACTGGGCCACTCCGGTCAGGTAATTGTCTAGGTACTTGAAATGGGATGTTGGCGCGGAGATTATCGAGCCTGAGTAAAACTCACCTTGCTCGTAGAAGTAGTCCACTGAGGCCATGCTGCTGGCCCTGCCCTCTACGTCGCAGAAGCTCTTAGGCGGGAAGTAAACGCTTCCACAGTCCTGACATTTGGATGCAGTGATCCTGTAATCGACCAGTGATTTTCTCCTTGAGATAGGTTCGCTCATTAGATGTTCCTCCTTAGGATGTGTGCAGTGCAAATCGCGCCCGTTCCACCTATGTTGTGGGCCAGAGCCGTATCGATGTCGCCATCAACCTGCTGTCCGCCCGCCTCTCCCCTGAGTTGCGCCCAGCACTCCTGGACTTGGCGGATACCCGTTGCCCCCACTGGGTGGCCATCAGCCTTCAACCCGCCACCTGGGTTTACGATTAGTTCCTTGCCCTCGTTCAGGTATGGGATGTGCTTGGAGCCCTTTCCGCTCTCGTAGCTCTCGTAGACTCCCTTCCAGCCCTCGCCTGTCTTGTAGAACCCGGAGTCCTCTAAGAACATCACCTCTTCAACGGTGAAGCAGTCATGGACCTCGGCGATCTGTATGTCGTCGTAGGTCACGTTGGCCTCCTTCATGGCGGCTCCAACAGCTAACTTGGTTGTCTTGACCGAGGTCAGGCTCTCCCTGCTGTAGAGTGAGATCGCATCGGTTGCCTGCTGGCTTGACATGATATAGATTGGGTCATCCGTGAACTCCTTGGCCTTCTCTGGGGTTGTGATAATCAATGCTGATGCGCCGTCGGTCACGGGAGAGCAGTGGAGAAGCCTCACGGGATGTGCCACGATGGACGAGTTCTTGATTGCGTCCACGGTGAACTCCCTTCGGAACTGGGCGTTCTCATTTGGCATGGCGTGGTGATGGTTTTTCACGGCCACCATGGCCATGGCGTCACCGCAGTCCTCGTTTCCCTTGCCGTAATCGTACATGTACCGGGCCATCATGGTGGCGTACAGACCGGGGAAGGTATACCCCGCATTGACCTCGTTGGGGTCGGCGGCGAACATCAGGTCATCACTGATGAGGTTTGCCCTGTCCGTCATTTTCTCGAAGCCACCCACGAACACGATGTCATGGAGCCCTGACCTTATACTGACGCACGCGTTGTAGAGAGCCGAGCCCCCGGAGGCGCAAGCAGCCTCAGTCATGGAGATAGGTATGTTCAGGCCAAGCTCCTTGGACATGTGCCCCGGGATGAGGCCGATTTTATTTGTTGATTGGTATAGGAAGCTTCCGAAATACGCTGCCTGTAATTGAGTTCTATTGATCCCTTTATCCACCGACTGCATGCATTGGAGGCCAGCCTCGAAGAGGAGCTTTTCTGGGTTATCGTACCAGAGTTCACCGAATTTTGTCCTTCCAGCGCCAACAATGGCCGCGATGGGTTTAGCGGTACTACCGTGAGACATGACTCTCCCGTAGCGTGTCCTGGTTCTTAAGGTTTCGTCCACTGCCGTAGGCTTCTACGACAATAAACGACGCACCTCATATCCTTCCAATAAAATAACTGAGTAAATATTCAGGTAGGAACCAGTCCTTTTCATATAATACATAAAAAAGTTTTTACTGGAACCCCGATAGCGGGAATCCGGCAACTATGACGAAGGTAACTAGTACCTACGTGGTGGCCTGTGCTTCTTGAAGCATTCCTGACAGTAGACTGGCCTACCCTCGGTTGGCTTGAATGGAACCTCTGCTTCTTCTCCACAGTCGCTGCAGGTGACCTTGTGCATCTCGCGTGGACCACGGTCGTAGCTGCGCCTCTCTCTATAACCCATTAATTTCACTCCTCTTACGTAATTGGATATTCAGAATAACCCTTTGATACTCCAGATATCTACGGGACATGAACCAGCCTCGCTAATAAATCTATGCATAGTCTAACTTCTCAGGAGACTAGTTTCAAGGGGAACAGTCATAGCTTCCCGCAAAGCAAAAATAGGCTAAATAAACCGTTCAAGAAATTAGATCAGATCAAGCCATAATTGCGCGCGCGTGCATCAGGCTCCATGCATCTTTCGGATTAAACACAAAGGCGGGTAGGAGTAAATTGGCGCCCTGGAGAAGACTCGAACTTCTGACCATCTGCTTAACAGGCAGGCGCTCTACCGACTGAGCTACCAAGGCAGGTTTTAGGATATTACAACTAAATCATATAAAAATATTGTGTATTTACGGGGTGTAAACAAGCCAAAAACAGCAGATATTGCATAAATTAGTAAATTTCACGTGTTTTCAATATCATCTAGGTTTTATAAAAGGAATTGGAAAACAATGTTTTCCGTGGAAATTAAGAGAATCCTATTTTTAGTCTAATTCCTCCAAAACCAGTCTTCTGACATCATTCGCGGTCGCCCTCGCCCTGATGCGTCTCAGCACCTGGCCGATGAGGTACTCCGCAGCCTTTGATTTGCCTCCCCTGTAGTCCTCGACGGCCTGAGGGAACTCATTTACCACACTCACCACAATTTTACCGAGTTCTTCCTCGCTCAGGAGGCCGAGATTCTTCTCCTCGACTATCTTCCGCGGGGACTTGCCTGTCTTGACGTAGTCCTTGATGAGTTCCTTGGCCAGTCGGTTGCTTATTGTGCCTTCACTGATGAGTTCAAGGATCTCCACGAATGTCTCCGGGGTAACCTTGCTCTCCGAGAGGCTCATGTCCTCATAGTTGAGGCTCTTGAGAAGGAAAGTAACAAGCCAGTTGCAGACCTCCTTCTGGTCATCGTGTAGTCTGCAGCTCTTCTCGAAGAACTCGCTCATCTGGAGGCCCGTGCGGACTATAATACTGGCCTGGAATCTTGGTATCCCGTACTGTAACTCAAGTCTGTTGATTCTCTGGTCGGGAAGCTCTGGCATGGACGCCTTCATCCGGCCTATCCAGTCCTCTGTGAGGTTGGTCTTCACCAGGTCCGGTTCGGCGATGTAACCGTAGTCCTCTTCGTCTTCCTTGAGCCTGAGGGTGCTTGTGATTCCTGACCCTGCGTCGTAGTGCCTGGTCTCCCTGACGATATCAACGCCCATGTTCTTGGCGCTCTTCTGCCTGATTACTTCGTAGTTTAATGCCTTCTCGACGTTCTTGAACCCCGTGATGTTCTTGACCTCGACTCTGTTGCCGCCCTCGATGCTTATGTTTGCGTCAACTCTCAGGACTCCCTCCGCAGTTGGGTCATACACGCCCAGATGGTCCAGTATGAGACTCAGTTTCTCAAGGAACGCCCTTGCCTCCTCCGTGGACTCGATGTCCGGATCCGTGACTATTTCCACCAGGGGCATACCAGCCCTATTGTAATCGATGAGAGTCTCACGTGCGTTGGTGATGCCCCCGCCTACGTGGGTCAGTTTTGCCGGATCCTCCTCAAGGTGGACCCTTGTGATGCCAATACGGTGGTCGTCTACAAGTAGGAACCCTCCTGATGCGAGGGGGACCTCGTACTGAGTGATTTGAAAGTTCTTGGACATGTCAGGATAGAAATAGTTCTTCCTACTGAACCTGAGCTCCGGCTCTATGTTGCTCTCAAGTGCAAGTGCCAGGGTGATGCCGAAATCCACGGCCTTTTTGTTTAGCTTTGGCTTGCTACCTGGATACCCGAGACAAATTGGGCAGACCTCAGTATTGGGCTCCTTGCCGTCAATATCAGTGGTGCACGAGCAGAACAGCTTACTCCAGGTCTTCAGGTGGACGTGTATCTCCAAGCCTATGGTAGCATTCAACCCTGCTCCACCTCCTGTGCCGCTTCCAGCGCCTTGACCTCATTGAGATGATCACTCATCAGGTGCAACCCGACTGGCATGCCATCAACATTACCGCATGGGACTGTCACCATTGGTATGCCTGCCAAGTTTGGGGCCACTGTGAGTATATCCATCATATAGTGCTGGATTGGCTCAAGCTCAGCTATCTCGTCGAACCTGGGCGCCACCACGGGCATCGTGGGTGCGGCCAGTACGTCAACCTCCTTGAACGCCTTCTTGAAGTCCTCTATGACACGGGTCCGCACCTTGAGTGCCTTGAGATAGTAGGCGTTCCTGTACCCAGCCATCCTTGTGAAGGATCCGAGTATGATGCGCCTCTTGGTCTCGTCACCCATCCCCTCGGCGCGAACCTTGCTGAAATACTGGTTGAAATCACCCTCAATGGGGTTCTGAAGGCCGTATCTTAGCCCGCTGAACTTTGCCAGATTTGTGCTGGCCTCAGCCATGGCGATTATATAGTAACTGCTTAAGCTGTACTTTGTGTGGGGGAGGCTAATCTCTGAGATTGATGCCCCCCTTGATTCGAGCTTTTTAATCGAGCCCCAGACCTGTTCCTCGACCTTGTGGTCAACGCCCTTGCCAAGGTACTCCTTTGGAACTCCTATCCTCACGCCTTCAACCGAGCCCAGCTGCGTATAATCAGGCACAGGCGTGTTCAGCACGGTGCTATCATACTTGTCTGGCCCACTGATGACGCCCAGGAACATGGCGGCTTCCTTTACTGTCTTGGCCATGACTCCTATCTTGTCTAGACTGTTCGCGTAATCGATCAACCCCCAGCGGCTGACCCTACCGTACGTCGGTGTTATCCCTACAACTCCGCACCATGAAGCGGGGCAACTGATACTGCCGCCAGTGCTCTCTGATATGGCAACGTGCTTGAAATCCGCTACCTCGGTCAAGCAGGCCGCCCCACCACTGCTACCGCCCGTGCTCCTCTCAACGTCATGGGGGTTAAGCGGTACTTTGTAGGGCGTATTGACGTTGAATGTGCCGAACCCGAACTCGTCCTGAGTCGTCTTCCCGATGATGATTCCACCTTCTGCGCGGCTCTTGACCACGACGGTTGCGTCGAATGGGGGTACGTAACCCTCAAGGATTTTGCTCCCGGCCTTTGACTCTAAACCCTTGACGCAAACGTTATCCTTAACCGAGACGGCATACCCGCTAAGCAGGCCCTCGCCATAGGGCTCATCCCCGGCGTAGGCGTTTATGAAGTGGTACTTGTCGTCCAGCTCCCTGATCCGGTCAATAAAGCTCACTTGATCTTGGGCCCCCTGATACTCCTACCCTCTGCGTCGGCCACGTTGGCGAGTGGATCCCACTCCCATTTCTCCGGCTCGTCTTCCCTTAGAGCATCCTCAAGTTTGATTGGATGGTAGCTGGGCTCGACCCCATCCGTGTCAACCTGGTCAAGTTCATTGAACGCGTCGAGTATAACTGATAACTGCTGAGCATACTTGCATGTCTCTGCAGGTGTTAAGTTTAATCGGGCGGCCTTGGCAAGTCGTTCCACCAGATCCATGGTGACTACTATCTCATCCAAAAGTGACGCCCTCCGTTTTAGAAGAAATTCTAGTACATCTCAGAAGCGAAGCCGTGGACCCTATTAAAACATTCACCCAACGAATTTTCACTCCGATACCCACCAAACGTTAGAGAGTTTATTTAAGGGTTCCTTAGGGATTAAACAGGATTGAAATGGGAACCGATGAACTGAAGGCGTGTATGGACGCCGTGGAACTGCTTGAGAATTACAGAAGCTTCGGGTCGATGGTCGGGGAGGCCATCGTCGCGTTCAAGAGGATAGAAGAGTGCATCGAGGATCCCACCACGGAGAAAAAAGATGAGGCAAAAAGACTCATCAGTCGGCTCTCGGCGGAGATAGGGCCGTACCAAGGCTATGTGCCATCAGTGGCAGTAGCGCTGGAAAAACTCAAGAAATGGTCTGAGCAAGACTAGTTTCACGCGCCCCTCCATCACATTTTTCATAGTCCATCTTTTTAGGAATCCGCACACATCTAGTTACCATGGGGGAGTCTCCTAGACATCTTTACCTCAAGCAGGTCGGGAAACTTTGGCTATACAACCAGATGTGCCACACGGTGGACACCGAGGTCAAGCTCAACCAGCTGGGACTCCACCGTTACCTTGAGCTGGACAATAAGAAGGTCATCGATGTCGTGGGCGTGGGCCTCAAGTACTTCCCATGGGGCAAGCGTAAGATTCAGGACGAGGAGTATGACGACTTCAAGCTGTCCAAGCCTAGCCAGTACGAGATTGGCTACAACGTCCTACGGGGGATAGAAGTCAAGGTGAGTAAAAGCGATTTCAAGAACGGTTTCATCTGCACCAGTTCCAACTACAACTATGTGCTGGCTCCCACAAAGCTAGTCTCTCCCAGTATCGTGCCGAAGGGGGTGGGGCTCATCGAGTTCAACAGGTACAAGTTTAACGTCTACGAGAAAGAGGACGAGAACTCAAACGGTAAGCCGTTCAAATTAGAGGGCATCCGCGTCATCAAGAAGGCCCAGTACAGGCACATACCGCAGTTCCACATCGACCACGTCATCTCGATGATCGCCCAGAGGGACCAAGCAAGTATAGCGGATAGCTTGAAAGAAGTATTGCTGGGGATGGATAACCGCGAGCTAGTCTATGCCTAGTCGTGGAGAAGGCTCTCGATTCCCCTGAGCCTGTTACGGAGTGTGACCTCGGTTGTACCCGCGGCCTCCGCGATATCCTTCTGGATACGTTTGTCGTTTGTGTCTATGCTTGCCTTGTACAGGGCTGCTGCGGCCAGTCCCCGTGGGTCTTTTCCTGTTAGTCCTCGTCTTGCTTTTGCCTTTCTTAGTAGCTCTATGGCGTATTGTTCAGTCTGTGTGTTTAGGTTTAGCTTTGATGCGATGCCAGGGACGAACTTCATGGGTCCGTCTACTGGCATGCGTAGTTTGAGTTCTCGTATTAGTAGTCTGTAAGTGCGCGCCACTTCTGAGTGGGTCCTTGTTGACATTGTTGTGATTTCTTTGAGTGGCCTTGGCAGCTTGAGGTGTCTACATGCGGCGTATAGGCTTGCTGCTACGAAGCCGTCTATGCTGCGTCCTCTCAGTAGGTCGGCCTTGAGGGCCTTTCTGTATATGAAAGCTGCTCGTTCCCTGACGTTTTTTGGTATGTGAAGTTGTGTGGCGATCCTGTCCAGCTCTGCCATGGCTGAGCTGAGGTTGCGCTGCGCTGTCTCGTCGAATTTTGTGCGGTTGTCGAACCGGCGTAGCCGGGTCATTTTGATTCGTATCTCGTCCTTGAGCCTGTTTCCGTTGGCGTCTCTGTCTGGGCGGAAGATGGTTGATAGTCCCTTGTCGTATAAAGTGTAGCTGTATCCGAGTCCGGTTCTGGCCCTTTTATCTCCTTCCTGGGGAGTAAATGCCCTCCATTCTGGTCCGAGGTTGAGTATATTGTTCTGGAGAACGAGCCCGCATCTTCCGCAGATCTCTTCACCTGAGCTGTAATCCATAACGAGATTGTCGCTTCCACAGCTTGTACAGTTCATTCAATTTCCTCAGACCGTTAAGGTGCCGGTCTCGATAACAGTTGACGAAATTATAATAAAGGTGCCGTGTACAGTGTCCTTCAGCCACACAACAACGTTGATATAGTGTTCAGTTGTGTTCATGTGTGGTCATGGAGTTTAAACCCCCTTTTAGGAAGGACAAAACGGTCACCAGAAGCATGAGGGTTAACGAGGGAATAGATGATATCCTCAAGAGCGAGGCCCAGAAACGGGGAGTTAGCGTCAACACGCTGCTTGACCAGTACCTCACGAGGTATGTAGAGAGCATACGCTTTGTTGAGAACATGATGGCCCTAATCGTGTCAGCTCAGACCTTGATCGGATTCCTTGAGTATATTGAAGATGGGGAGGTCGAGGCGCTAGGCTTGTCCCTGGGCTTGGAGCGACCATTTGAACTATTGTTAAAACGAGGAGTGGAGCCCTCATACGAGGCCGCTAAATGGTACCTGACAAAGGTGCTAGGTGCGCACAGTGGTTGGTTCTCTTCCTCAGTAAATGTAAGTGACGACAAGGAAATAATACACCTGAGCCACCCCTTCGGGATGAAATGGAGCAAATTCCTGAAGGGCTATTTCAGCGCATTCTTCAGAGAGGTGCTGGGTTTCAATCCAGATTCCCAGCTGCTTTCGGCTTCAGTGACTTTCACCGTCAATCTCAAGGACATCCGCAAAGATACGACCTAATAACATAGACTCCCTGAGAAAACCAAGAAACACAGGTTTAGTCGTTACCTTTAATACGTCTTATCCCTCAAAGAGATTAAAATCAACATAGGTGAAGATGAATGTCTTTTAAAATGGCCAAGGTCGGCGAGCTTAAAGTTGGAAGTTACGCCCTAATTAACGGAGTTCCAAGCAGGATTGCACAGGTTACAAAGAGCAAGCCAGGAAAACACGGCAGCGCGAAGTTCAGATGTACAGCCATCAGCCTATTCGACGGCTCAAAGCAGAGCTTCGTCGACAGCACCGGAGCCACCATCACAATCCCACTCGTAGACAAGAGGAGCGGGCAGGTAGTCAGTATGACACCGTCAAATGTTCAGCTCATGGATTTAGAGAACTATGATATGATGGACGTGGAGATTCCAAAAGACGAGGACGTTGCCGGCGCACTAGAGGCAGGCAAAGAAGTCGAGTACTGGGTCATCATGGATCGTATCAAGATCCAACGAGTCAAGAACTGAAGGCGCATAAATGAAGAAGGTCCACCAGGTCCGGCTGCGCCCAGACATGACAGTGGGTGAGTTAGCAGAGGAGATGAGACTCACCGGAGTCATGCAGGGAGGCAGGGTCGGCAGGGCCGTCGACATCGTCGCTGAGATGTTCAGCGACCCTAGTTATACTACTTTTATCACTTTATCGGGGCCACTCGTACCTGGCGGTATGAGAGTCATCTTCAGGGACCTGATCAGGGATGGATATATCGACGCCGTAATGACCAACGGGGCTAACATGATCCATGATCTTGTGGAATCTATGGGGAGGACCCATTACCAGGGCAGGGTCAACGTTGACGACGAGAAGCTCTACAAGGACGGGTACAACAGGGCATATGACATCTTCATCGAGAACGACACATTTGTTGACATAGAGAGTTATATGGGGAACCTCATCGACGATATCCCGGAAGAGAAGAGGGACGGTATCACGTTCCACGAGTTCCTGTACGAACTGGGACTAAGGATAGAGGACGATGAGTCAGTCCTGAAGGCGGCAGCAGACAAGAATATACCAATATTTAGCCCAGGTTTCCTGGACAGCATGCTAGGAATCCCGCTGTGGATGTACGCCAAGAAAAAGAAGCTAGTTTTCAACCCGATAAAGGACTTCGATCTGCTGGCGGACATGGTGTTTGACGCGAAGAAATCAGGAGCAATCATACTTGGCGGTGGAACACCGAAGCACCACACCCAGTACATGCACACTTTGAGGGACGGCCTTGACGCTGCGATCCAGCTCAGTAGCGCAAGAGTGGAGGACGGGAGCCTCAGCGGGGCACCGCTAAGGGAATCAATCACATGGGGCAAGCTCAGGGAGGGGCAGCTACAGGAAAAGACTGCGACGATTTTCGGCGAGGTCACATCACTCTTCCCCCTGATTATAGCAGGGGCACTCGAAAAAATCAAGAAATAGACTAGAAGATCGCGGCATAATATGCCGTAAATAATACAAATTGCTAATTTAAATGACCAAAAGAATATATATCATATTAAAATTCCTGTAGGCATGCTCCCTGCCATCGACATTATTCCTGATAGAAGAAGAAAACTTGGCCTGACCCAGAGCCAGCTGGCTGATATGGCTGGCGTCAGCCAGAGTTATATCGCCAAGCTTGAGGCGAGCAAGATCGAGCCTAGCTACCTCAAGGTGAAGGCGATCTTTGAGGCGCTTGACAAGCTTGAGCGGAAAAAGGAGGTCCAAGCGGTGGAGATAATGACAACGGACATCATCAGTGTCCAGAGGTCAGCGACCGTGCATGAAACCATTGAGATCATGCGCAGGAATGGGTACAGCCAGATCCCAGTCCTAGACGGCGACAAACCGGTGGGTGGTGTCACCGAGAGAACATTACTGGACCACATCCTGTACAACGACGACGGGTTACAGGCAAGCAGGAAGCTTGTCGGGGACATCATGGAGGAGAGCTGGCCCATGGTGAGCGAGGACGCGCCCCTGTCTCTGCTATCGAACCTCCTGAAGTACTACCAGGCGATATTGGTGCAGCGACATGGTCAGGTCATGGGGATTATCACTAAAGCTGACCTCCTAGGGGTCATCGGTTAAAACCTTAATTTTTTTAAAGGAGCACCGCACCTCAGATACCCATGAAGTTCAACAGGAAGACGATAATCTCCATATTCTTGATGTTCCTATTCGGGGGCTCGATATTTCTCTCAGCGGTAGATATTCTTCTACGGAAAGAGCAGACGGTGGAGGTCGAGATAGTAGTCATGGAGACTTCCTTGGGAACTATTGAGATTGAGCTCAACAGGGGAAGGGCCCCAATCACGGTTGAGAACTTTGTCTCATATGTCGAGGACGACTACTTTAACGGGCTATGCTTCCATCGAGTAATGAAGGGATTTATGATCCAGGGAGGAGGTCTCGATAGTACCGGAGAGTACAGGGAAACGAAAGCCCCTATCGAGATCGAATCAAACAACGGCTTAAAGAACGTGCGAGGAGCCATCTCAATGGCAAGGAGCAGTGACCCAAACAGCGCAACAAGCCAGTTCTTCATCAACACCGTGAACAACGACGCCCTGGACTATCCCAGCTTTGACGAGTACGGCTACACGGTGTTCGGACTTGTCATATCTGGCATGGAGGTTGTGGACGCTATCGAAGCGGTAGAGACTGCTGACAAGGTAACCGCGTATGGTGTGATGGCAGATTGGCCTGTCGAGGACATAGTCATCATCAGCGCCACCATGAAGACTGAGTAGGCACACTTTTCACAAACATATTCATTCAACCATCGCATGTTAATCCAATATGACTGATATCGTCGTGATGGAGACCAGCAAGGGAACAATCGAGATTGAGTTAAACAGGGGAAGGGCTCCGGGAACAGTAAAGAACTTTGTAGACTATACCAACGATGGCTTCTTCAACGGGCTGTGCTTCCACAGGGTAATCAGAGGATTCATGATCCAGGGAGGAGGCTTCACCCCTGCGGGGCAGCACAAGGACGGACGGGATCCCATACAGATCGAGTCAAGGAACGGCCTCAAGAACGCCAGGGGAACCATCGCAATGGCAAGGACCAATGACCCCGACAGCGCCTCAAGCCAGTTCTTCATCAACACAGCTGACAACGCAAACCTGGACTATCCAAACCCCGACGGGCACGGGTACACGGTGTTCGGGAAGGTTATATCTGGTCTGGAGGTTGTTGATGAGATTGAGAGGGCATCAACGTGGACCAAGATGAGTCAACACGGCCCAATGCAGGACTGGCCAAGTGAAGAGATCTGCATCGACAAGGTTTCCATGAAATAAGCCTAAACTATATTAAAAAAAGTGTTGAGGCCTGATTACTTCAGGCTATAAACTACTTCACCGTCGATTATGACCTTCTGGCACCTCGTCATGAACTCCAGCGGGTCACCGGAAAGAAGCCGTAGATCCGCGTCCTTACCCACCTCCAGGCTTCCAACTCGGTCTGAGACTCCGATGATCTCGGCGGGGATGATGGTGATGGCTTTCAATGCGTAATCGTATGGCAGTCCTTCCCTAACGCTCAGAGCGGCGCAGATGGGCAGGAACCTGATGGTACTTCCCACTGCATCTGTCTGGATGGCGAACTTTACGCCAGCATCAAACATGATTTTTGGCGTCGAGTATCCCAGCTCCCGCATCTCCCACTTGGGACGGCTAGTGAGGCTAGGACCCCAAACGGCGGACACCTTCTTCTCGGCGATGTATTCTGCGATCCTGTGACCTTCGGTTGCGTGCTCCCAGCTCATTTCCACATCGAACTCCTCGCAGATCCTGATAGCAGTGGCGACATCGTCGGCCCTGTGGGCGTGTGCCCTAAAAGGTATCTCCTTCTTGAGAACTGGGATCAACGCCTCAAGTCTGAGGTCAACCTCGGGCTTCTTCTCAGGGTCGTCTGCATACAGCTCCATCTTCTCCATGTAGTTCTTAGTCTTCTGGAGGCTCTCACGGAGGACTCCCGCGACGCCCATCCTGGTGCTGGGCATAACCTTCTTCTGGACACCGTAGGCTCTCATCGGATTCTCACCGAACGCGATCTTCATCCCGCTAGGGTTTCTGATGACCATCTGGTCAACGGTGGTCTTTGGAGTAGTCTTGAGGACTACACCGAAACCCCCGATTACGTTGGCACTACCTGGGAGTACCTGGGCAGTCGTGATCCCCTCGTGGAGGGCTGCCTCAAGTCCGCTCTCATTTGCGTTTGCCTTGATACCATCCAATGCCCTCACGTGGGGCGTCGCCGCCTCAGTCATCTCGTTGCCGTCGCTCCCGGCCCAGCCTATCTTTTCCTCCCATATCCCGATGTGGCAGTGGGCCTCGACAAGCCCAGGCATAACATATTTCGCCTTTAACGGCTTGATGTCGTCGGGTATCTTGACATCAGGGCCAATGGCCTTGACCTTGCCGTCCTCTACCAGGATGACGCCGTTCTTGATGATGCCATTGGTAATAGTGTTGACTTTTTTACCTATGATTGCGAGCATTTCTCTTCACACATCATTTGGTTATTTTCGATAAAACAGTTTCTTTGAGATAAGCTTAAAGAAGTTTAGTTAATCCTTGGTTTTTTTCATTTCATCCGTAAACATTTTGAGACCCAGGGTTCTTAACCCATTACTTTGGTCACCTCCGCTACGCGCCTACTGCTTCAAAGCATCCTAGCTGGGACCAAGGAAGGTTCGATCGCCGCGGAGGTGATTCGAGAATCTATCATCATCACCAACGAGGCGTTCGACGAGATCGTGGCCGATCTCAGCGGTAAAGGGCTGGTGGACTGGGACGGGGGGGAGTTTAAGGCGGACCTCGACCAGAGAATTGAGATCGCCGTGAGGGCCATCCAGCTTGGTGCTGACTTTGAAAAGATCAGCAAGAGCCTGGGTTGGAAAGAGTTCGAGGAACTGGTGGCAAGGGTGTTCAGGGAGAACGGCTTCAACACCAAGAGCAGGTACAGGTTCCATGCCCAGGGCAGGAGGTGGGAGATTGATGTGTTGGCAACCAGCTACCCTTACATCGTGTGCGCCGAGTGCAAGCACTACACATCGGGGATGGGGAATAGGACCGCGAGGAAGATAATCGAGACGCACATCGAGAAGACGGAGGTCATGAGCGAGCACATCGGGGAAATAGCCAAGAAGATTGGCGTCCAGAACTGGAAGAACGCGATTCTGGTCCCCATAACGCTCACCCTCTCCCCGACTAAGATGAACATCTACAGGAGGGTCCCCAGTGTATCTGTGTTCATGCTCCCCAGTTTCCTTTCAGAGTTCCCAGGCTACATGGAGAGGATGACCCACTATCAGGTCGATATACCAGAGTTCAAGAAAAAGCCAAAGCAGCTCAGGCTTGGGTGAGTTTAGCCAAGGCTAATTATTTCGAAGTTTTTAGGCATGCTAAATGATAACCCTTTAAGGCAGAATTGGAGTGCAGGGGCATGGACAAGAAGACATCGGCGTTGACCGCAATAATCGGCGGGATATTCATATTCGCGCTGAAGCTGTTCACGTGGTACATCTCGGGCTCCATCGCACTACTCTCAGATGCACTGGAGTCCATCGTCAACATCGTCGCGTCTCTGATGATGTATTGGAGCATCAGGGTCAGCGAAAAGCCGCCTGACGTGTCCCACCCGTATGGGCATCAGAAGGTGGAGAACCTCTCGTGTGCCGTGGAAGGAGTTCTAGTCCTTTTCGCCGCGCTGCTCATCTTTCGGACGGCCTATGAGAGGCTAACCAATCCCGTTGAACTGGTCAGCATAGACATAGCCTTGTTCCTCTCCTTGCTGGCTACAACCGGTAACGGTTTTCTGTCATGGAGACTCATGAGAACGGCAGAGGAGACAGGAAGCCTGGCCCTTGAGGGGGACGCGAAACACCTTCTATCCGATGTCATATCATCAGGAGCCGTGGTGATCGGCCTATTCATTGGCCAGATGCTCGAAATACCGGTCCTTGACCCATTGATGGCCCTAGCGGTCTCGGTAATTGTATTGAAAATGGGTGGAGAGATGGTCTACAAGGCAGGCAGGGGCTTAATGGACGAGTCATGCCCCGAGACAGAGGAAAAGATTCGTGTAGTGATGGACAGACACCAGCACCAGTTCATAGACTACCATGACTTAAAGACGAGGAAGAGCGGGGACACTGTTTACGCCGAGCTTCACCTCAGCGTAGATGGTCATATGTCCGTCAATGAAGCCCATGATTTCACAGACCACCTTGAAGAAGACCTGGAGAAAGAGGTTTCCAACGTGGAAATAACGATCCACGTTGAGCCAAAAAACTAGGGCATAATTATGGAATTAGGATGGGGTTTCAATGAGACCCAGTATAAAAAGGTAAAAAGAGGGTTTATTTGAGCTGAACATGCTTCGCGAACTGCTCTGCTTCCTCGGGCAGGTCCAGATCGACCATCGTGGCCTTCGTGGGTATGCCCCTCGCGTCCCAGCCACGTTTGTCGTAGTAGCTGGATAGCAGCTTGTCGTAGCTCTCCATGTCCAGGTGCTTGCCCGCTAGTGCCCCCTCTGTGAGCGGGTGCTTGAACCACCTCACCGGAGGATAATCCATCTTCCTGCTCCACTTGTCGCCGTACTCCCTTGCCCAGAACGCCCTCATCAGCGCGTAGACCCTGTCACCCATCTTCCACATATCATCAAGGGTCATCTTGACCCCTGTTGCGGCCTCAAGGTACTTGGGGTACTCAGCGAGGTCGTAGCCTAGCTCAATCCATGGGAACCTGCACGCGACCAAGGTCTCGAACATTCCGCCCCTGATTCGCTGGAACTCGATGACCTTGTCTGCCTTCTCTGGCCCGTACTCCTCACGGATTCCACTGCTGATCTCCCAGCTGATAACCCACGCATCTTTGTGGTGTGCACCAATAGGGCTTGTGCCAAAGCTCAGCGCCATTCCTGGACATACGTGGCAGTCATACGCGCTTACTTCAAGACCCTTGACGTGAATCGCGAAATCAGGTGCCTCTCCGCCGATCTCGGCGGCAGCCGCCTTTGTGCCCTTCCCGAAGAGAGCCCCATGACCCTTCATGTCACCCATCTCGTATAGCAGCTTCTTTGCGCCCTCGAAATCGCCCCATGTGATATCAATGTCCACCAGTCCTTTCTCGGCGCACTCCATCGCGAACCCGATACAGCTTCCCGCTCCGATGGTGTCGAGACCAAGCTGGTCACAAATTCTGTTGAGTGTCCCGATCTGTGCGAGGTTTCCCAGGCCGATGTTTGAGCCCAGCATTGTCACGTTCTCATAGTCAAGCTCTGAATGAACTCCCTCGCTGTCGATTATTGTGTTTCCACAGATCATGTTGCAGTTCGGGCACCCACGCTGTGTGACAGTTGCCTCTGCAACCGCGTCACCATTGACCTTGTCGATGTGCTCGAAGACACCTTCACTGAAGTTCCTGGTCGGTAGCGCACCGGCAACCTGCATCATGTCAGCTGCCTGCATGGTGCCGACCCTCTTCCAGAACTTAAACGCGTCCGTTTTTGGTATCGCGCCGAACCCTTCCTTGCCCAATTCCTTTAGCTTCTCAGGGTCGTAGACGGGGATCTCCTTGGTGCCGTTGAACACGGCTGCCTTGAAGTTCTTGCTCCCCATCACCGCGCCCATGGCCGGCCTACCACCCGCCCTTCCCTTCTGGGCCACAATGGTCGCCATGTTGCACATGTTCTCGCCGCTCTGGCCGATGATGAGTACCCCTGATGCCTTCCCGTGCTCCTCAAGTATCCAGTCCTCGGTCACATAGCTGTCTTTGCCCCACAGGTGCGATGCGTCCCTGATCTCCGCCTTGTCGTCCTCTACATAGAGGTAGACCGGCTTCTCTGCCTTGCCAGTGATTACAACGGCGTCGAGACCACATTTCCTCATGTTGACCGCTGCCCTGGTGCCCAGATTACCGTCGCCATACCCACCTGTTAATGGGCTCTTGGCCGCGACAACCATTTTGCCGCTGTTTGGTATGGTAAACGCCGTGTATGGCCCGGTCGCGAATATTAGCATGTTATCTGGCCCAAGTGGGTCAGCGCCCTTGGGGAGCTCGTCCCACAGGAGTTTGATGGCAAGTCCCCTGCCACCGATGAATCGTTTGGCTATGTCCTCAGAGTAATCAGTTACCTCAGTGGTTCCCTTTGTGAGATCTACCCTGAGTAGTTTGCCTGTCCATCCTTTCATTATTATCGAGTACCCCAATCTCGCATCCTGCTTAAGCGTTTTTCCCATAGACGTGAACGTGCCCCATTTCGGATACATTGTTTAATGGCGCAATAAACGAAAAAGAGCGTTGTTTTGAAACACAAGACCCGGATTAAATTTCAGGGTTTAACCGCCGACTACAAATGGCATGATGACCACGTCATCATCGTCGCGGAGCTTTGTCTTGACCCCTTCAAGGAGCTCGATGTTCTTCCCGTTGATGATGATAGCCAAGTCAGCGCCGCCTACCTTGAATTCCCCCAGGTGGCCGCCGCGGGAGTTGCCCGCCTCCCTCTGAAGCTTGTTGGTGAGTCTAATGACACTGGTGTCTTCAGGCATTTCTACGGTGTGCGTCCTGCCAACAGACTCGGAAACGTCGCCGAATACCCGTACCTTGACTTTCATCAAGTACTCTAATGATTGGTGTAAGATAAAAATGTGGTAAAAAAGGTATTTACCGGAGCTTGACCATGCTCTTTTCGAGATCGGCCAAGTCCAGTTTCTTCAGCGTCTCCTTGGTCGGGATGCCGTTGCTATCCCAGCCAACTGTGTCGAAGTACGCCTGCAGTTTGGTGTCAACAAGCTCACGGTCGGTGGTCTTGCCTTTGTATGGGCCACTCGGCAGAGGCTCGTAGAACCTCGGCGGGTTGTCATCGTCCTTGAGTGGGGTCCACTTGAGGTCAGGTCCACCCATCATCAGCAGTGCCCTCTGCAGTGTGATGATTCTTGGCCCTGTCTCGCTCCTCCACTGGTGGAGGGTTATTGGGAACCCTGTGATTGCCTTGGCGAAGTCGAATACAAGACTCTGCGGTACACCGTAGTAGGTGAAGTTGCAGAAGACGGCGCTATCGGTGAACGGGGCCCCACTCATGTCGTTGTAACCGTCCTGTGTGGTGCTGGTGTGGTCTCCACCCTGGACGCTAGCCGCGTAGCTTATGTCGTGGGTATAGTCCTTGTCGCTTCGTGTACCGTGGGCTCCGATCTCGATGCCCTTGACGTGAACCGCGTACTTCAGTGTCTCCTCGGGCTTCAACCCCTTCATCTCGGCGATGAGGAAAGCTGCTCTGTAGGTGCCCTCTGCCAAGACGTCACCTATCTTCTCCCTGTACGCCATCATCTTGAGGATCTTGTCGAAGTGATCGACGTTGCCCCACTCGGGGGCGAAGCCAAAGTCCTCGTCGCTAAGGATACCGCGCTGGTGTAGCTCAACTCCGAATGCCGCGCTGTTGGGGCCGTTGATACCGCTGTGTCCCAGCTGGTCACATAGAGTGCTCAGGTGTATGTTGTCACCTGGGTCGAAGATACCGAAGTTTGTTCCACAGTAAGCCTGTAGCTCATAGTCGGGCATGTCTGTGATGTCGCCCTTCCACTTGCCGCTCTTGATGCAGCTGACCTTCATGCAGTTGGTTGTGCAGTTAAAGTCCGCCCATTTTTTCTTGACCCAGTAACGAGTCTCGAACATAGGTCCACCGAAGCTCTTCTCGTCGTGCCACTCTTCCTGCCAGTTCCTGATAGGCTCGCTGCTTGTGTCGGCTCCAACCGCATATCCAGCGTATCCTGTCCCCTGCCTCCTCATGCCTGAGAGGCCTATGAGGTACTCGTGTGTCTGCCTCCAAAGAAGCTTTGCTGACTCTGGGGCATCCACCTTTGGTAGTGGTCCATTGCCCTTGGCGACGACCGCCTTGAGGTTCTTGCTGCCCATGAGGCTGCCATAGCCGCCGTAACCAGCCGCGTGGCATACCTTGCTCATAACGCAGGCGTTCCTGACCAGGTTCTCACCGGCTGGGCCGATGTAGATTGATCCAGGCTCCTTCCAGAGGCCGACGTTTGGCTTCCGCTTCGTCAGCTCAGCCGTGACCTCCTTGTTTAGCTTGATTAAGGTAGTCTCTCCGTCGAGTCCCCAGAGGTGGCTCGCGTCCATTAGCTCGGCCCCGTCGTCCGTGATCATGAGGTAGACGGGTTTGTCCGCCTTGCCCACGAATGTGACACCGTCATAGCCGGCTGACTTCATCTCGTTGGCCATCTCGGTTGCTGCCGTTGATCCTACTGTCCCCATGCTGATAGGGCTCTTTCCGCTGACGCATATCCTTGAGCCTGGGTAGATCCCGGTCATGGGCCCCGTGTACACCATGAGCGGTGACTCGGGTGCCAGTGGGTCTAGCTCGTCCCACTTGTCCCCTATCCTGTCCCAGAGTACCTTTGCTGCGAGTCCACGCCCGCCAAAGTACTGGCGTAGCATCTTGTCGCTATACTCTACTTCCTCGATCCTGTCCTTGCTGAGATCTATCTCAAGCCATTTTCCTGCGTATCCACCTGGGCTCATTCTATTACCTCCTCTCCTTTCTCACCGAACATCTTAACCGCTATGTCCTTTGCCGTCTCCACCGGATGCCTGCTGTAGAGCTTCCTGTGGATACTTGGACCCTCGTTAACGATGGTCAAAGCGTTGTAACCGGCCTCGACGCATACGTCAACGCACTTGGGGTCTCCACCACACAGGTCACAGATGTTTGCTTTGTTGTCCCCGGGGTGTAGTGTTGGTACCTGGCCTGGGCATGCCTTGATGCACAGGCTGCAACTCGTACAAGCCTCTCGGTCAACGATTACTGCCCCTAGATCATCAACGCTCAGTGCGTCTACTGGGCAGACGCTTACACATGGGTAGTCCCGGCACTGGGCGCACAGATGCGGCACCTCAACACCCGGGAAGGGCATGAAGACGCGGACCCTGCTGGCCTCTGGCCACATCCAGCCATCGTGGTGGATGCTGCATGCGAGCTCGCATCGCCTGCATCCACTACAGGCTTCGTAGTCTCTTGATATCCAAATTGGTTTAGCCATTTCGATTCACCAGAATTTAATCATTATCTACACCGCTGGAAACGTATTAAAAGATTAGTAAAACGGAGAAAAACTGCGAAATGCAGATAAAAACATATCGAAAAATGGGAAAAGGGTGCTACTTACGTAGCTTGGCCATGAGAGGCTCGACATCTGCGATGTCCAGCTTCTCAAGGGTCTCCCTCGTGGGGATGCCCCTCTCGTCCCATCCAAGGGTCTCGTAGTACGCCTGTGTGCGTATATCGACGCGGTCCTTGTCAGTGGTCTGTCCCTTATAGGGCCCCTTTGGCAGGGGCTCGTAGAACCTTGGCGGGTTCTCGTCGTCCTTGACTGGGTCCCATACGACATCCGGGCCGCCCAACAGGAGCAGCGCCTTCTGCAGTGTGATGATCCTTGGACCGTTGACCCTCCTCCACATGTCCATGGTGAGTGGGAAGCCCGTGATGGCTTTGAGCATGTCCCACTGGAGCTCGGGGCTAGGTCCTCTCGCGGTGAAGGTGCAGTACACCGCGCTGTCGTAGAACAGCGCACCGCTCATCTCTGAGAAGCCGTCGCCTGCCGTTGATGTGTGGTCCCCACCCTGGACGCTTGCCGAGTAGTTCATGTCGTGGGTGAAGTCGGCGTCGCTCCGTGTGCCGTGGGCCCCGATCTCGATACCCTTGACGTGTACAGCGTACTTCAGTGTCTCCTCGGGCTTCAGGCCCTTCATCTCGGCGATCTTGAGCGCCGCCCTGTAGGTACCCTCGGCCAGTATGTCTCCTATTCCCTCCCTGTAGGCCATCATATGGGCCAGTTGGTCGAACGCCTCGGTGTCTCCCCACTCCAGCTTGAACCCGATATCCTCTTCCGTGAGGATTCCGCGCTGGTACAGCTCTGCGGCGTAGCCCATGGTGTTGGGGCCGTTGATGCCGCTGTGGCCCAGCTTGTCCATGAGGGTGCTGATGTGGACGTTATCTCCAGCGTCGAAGATGCCCAGGTTGGTGCCACAGTACGCCTGTAGTTCATAGTCGGGTACATCTGTGATGTCACCCTTCCATCTTCCGCTTTGGATGCAGCTTACCTTCATGCAGCCCAAGGTGCAGTTGAAATCAGTCCACTTCTTCTTGACCCAGTACCTGTCCTCGTACCTGTTGACGCCCATGCTCTCCTCGTCATGCCACTCGTCCTGCCAGTTACGGACGGGCTCGCTGCTGCTACCGGCTCCCGCGCCGAAGCCCAGCCAGCCTGTGCCCCAGCGACGGAACCGTGAGACCTGCTGGAGGTCTCTGTGGGCCTGGTCAACCATGAGGTTGACCGCTGTTGTTGCGTTTACTTTGGGGAAGCTCTTCCTGCTCTTGGCGGCCACCGCCTTGAGATTCTTGCTGCCCATGAGGCTGCCATAGCCGCCGTAGCCCGCTGCGTGGCACATCTTTGTCATGACGCAGGCGTTCCTCACCATGTTCTCACCGGCTGGACCGATGTACATGGTTCCCGGCTCCTTCCAGAGGCCCACGTTGGGGTGCCTCTTTGTGAGGAGGTCAGTTATCTCCCTGTTTAGTTTGATTAGCGTTTTCTCGCCGTCGATCCCCCAGAGGTGGCTCGCGTCGATTAGCTCTGCCCCGTCATCGGTCACCAGCAGGTAGACTGGTTTGGGTGATTTTCCTGAGACTATAATGCCGTCGTAGCCGGCGTTCTTGATCTCAACCGCGAACTCCGTCGCTGCAGTACTTCCCACCACTCCGTTGCTCACAGGGCTCTTGCCGCTGACGCATATTCGTGCACCGGGGTAGATCGCAGTCATGGGACCAGTTGCGAAGATGAGAAGGTTCTCTGGGGAGAGGGCATCCAACTCGGCCCAGTTCTCTCCGAGCCTGTCCCATAGGATCTTTGTCGCCATGCCCCTTCCGCCGAAATACTGCTCAAGCACTTCGTCCGGGAACGTGATGTCCGCCATCTTTCCTGTCGTCAGGTCTACCTCTAGCCATTTTCCTGCGTATCCACCCGGGCTCATTCTATTACCTCCTCACCTTTCTCACCAAACATTTTCACTGCTAGGTCTTTCGCGGTCTCCACTGGGTGCCTGCTGTAGAGCTTCCTGTGGATGCTAGGACCCTCGTTGACGATGGTCAGTGCATTATACCCCGCCTCGACGCATACGTCGACGCATTTTGGGTCTCCTCCGCAGAGGTCACAGATGTTTGCTTTGTTGTCCTCCGGGTGGAGGGTGGGCACCTGACCTGGGCACGCTTTGATG
This sequence comes from Candidatus Bathyarchaeota archaeon, assembly GCA_018652685.1. GTDB lineage: Archaea > Thermoproteota > Bathyarchaeia > TCS64 > TCS64 > RBG-16-57-9. The sequence goes on along the minus strand of JABIBQ010000036.1, from coordinate 5,535 downwards.
CACAGGCCGCAGCTAGTACAAGCCTCACGGTCCACTATCACTGCCCCGATTGAGTCAGTTGATAGCGCGTCTACCGGACATACCTCAACGCACGGGTAGTCCTGGCACTGGGCGCACAGATGCGGCACCTCAACACCCGGGAAGGGCATGAAGACGCGGACCCTGCTGGCCTCTGGCCACATCCAGCCATCGTGGTGGATGCTGCATGCGAGCTCGCATCGCCTGCATCCGCTGCATGCTTGATAGTCTCTTGATATCCAAATTGGTTTAGCCATATCGATTCACCAGAATATTCGATTAGGGTAAGCCGCAAGGAATAAGAAATTTTCGAGGGCAGATTACTTTGAGTTCTTGAGGTCGTCAAAGTTCTTCATGATGAGATGTATGAGCTGTGGCTGTAGCCTGTACAGTACACCCGCCTCCCCCTTGGGGATAAATAGCCTGATGAGGTAGACCTTCTCGATCCTGTTGGCCTTTTCCAGGTACGCCTCTGGGCATCTTATATCATCAATTCCGCAATCATCGCAGAACTCCTTGAAGGCGGGCTCTATGATCTTCTTCATCACGTCCTCGTCGCTGAACTCGTGGCTGAACCCGATATTGAACGTGTACTTGATGACTCCATCATGGGTGAGGTTTAGTATCCTGCTGTTCATCACCTGGGTGTTGGGCACCTTTAGGAGATTGAACGTTGGGGTGTACAAGTTGGTATAGTTGATAGCTATCTCCTCCACCTGGCCCTCCAGGTTCCCGATTATGACATAGTCCTCAACCTTGAAGGGCTGGGACAGGAGCACGTAGAACCCGGCCACCACGTTGTTGATGGTCTGGCTGGACCCAAAACCCAACGCCGCGCCCAGCAGCGCGGATGTTCCGACGAAGAGATCTGCGGGCAGGTCGAAGATGGTGAGGATGGCGGTGCTTGACACGATGATCGACACCACCCTGACGATGAGCCTCAACGCGTTTATCACGTGGGGCTCAAGGCCCAGGTCTTCACCCCTCTGTTTGAGCAAGCGCAGGCTGGTCTTGTATATGAAGTAGATGATAATTATAGCTAGGGCAGCCACTCCGAACCTGTAACCCTCGGTCTGTATCGTTAGCAACGCGTCATCGAACAATGAGTACACCTGATGGTGAATCCTATTGCCTCTTCTCCTTGAAAACGTTTCCAGCGCCCTCGCCTGGTTCGCGGCTTTCCGGTTCTGAGCACAGTCACGTCCATGCGCAGTTGCAGTATCTGCCATGCAAACGAGCCGCACACGACGCTCTGGAGCCTGATGATTATCAGCAACATGGAGGATAGGTGGCTGTAGGGGTTCAGGACCCAGATGAAGCGGGATGCACATGTGACATCCAGGCCAGGCTTCCCCGAGAAGGCACTGAGACTGATAAGCGAGTCAGCCCTTGTGGTGAGGTGAGTCTACACAGTCTTGTCCTGGCAGCGTTTTGTGGGGTACCATTTACCTCCATTGACTACAATATCAAGATAGGTGGGTTCATGGACCCATGGGACTAGGCGGGCTCAAGTGCCGCTGGAGGGGGGTTTGATAAGTATGGCCGAGAAAACGGGGAGCATTCTGAATAACCGTCGGGTGGTTTCACGAAAAAAAGTGGCAGAGTCACGGAAGTCAGGCGGCTAATAGACATGGACGCCGACAGGCTTGTAGATAAGGTCAGAACGCTGATCGAGTTGCAAAGTGGGCACGGGCATCTCCTGCAAGGTACACGGACCCGATGACAAGGACCATATCGCCCACGTCCGCCGTGTATAGAGCCGTTTCAAACGCCTTGGCACTGTCAACCTGTACCTGGAACGGAGTCCCGGTCTTTTTTATCTCCTTTATCAGCACCTCTGGCTCCGCCGCCCGCCCACTGACGCTGTGCTTTGTGATTATGAAATGGTCCGCCACCTGGGCGATGTTCTCGATCATGCCCTCGATGTTCTTGTCTGAGGACATGCTTACCACAGCGACCATGCGGTCATAGGTGAAATCGGATTGGATTGTCTTCCTCACAGCCTCGGTTGCCTCGGCGTCCTTCGCGCAATCAAGTACCACTAGGGGGTTCTTACTTACAACCTCAAGCCGAGCGGGCCAGTAGACATCTCGTAGCCCCTTTCTCACATCCTCCTCTGCAATGTCGATGCCTTTTCCATTAAGTACCTCGATGGTGGAAACGGCGGTTGCGGCATTTATTATCTGGTGGTCGCCGAAGAGAGGAACCACGAGATCATTGTACTGCGCGTTCTCGGTGACCAGGTAGAAGACTTGGCCCTCGGGAGATACACTCATTTTTTTGGAGCGGGTGCTCTCCGTTATTCTAACGATCCTTGTCCCTATCGCATCGGCTTTCTCCTTGAACACGTTGAATACATTGTCGCGTTCCTCGGCAGTGACCAGCACATTATCGGGTTTGATTATACCCCCTTTCTCGAATGCGATGTCTTCCAGTGACGGGCCGAGGATGTTCACGTGCTCGAATCCGATGTTTGTGATGACGCTGACGAGGGGGTTGAGGGTGTTCGTTGCGTCAAGCCTTCCTCCCAGACCCACCTCTATGACGCCGTAATCAACGCCCTGCTCCTGGAAGTACTTGAAGCAGACAGCGGTAACTATGTCGAAAAACCGGAGGGGCATCCGCTCTGTATAGCCAAGCATCCTGTTGAATAGTGCCTCGATATCGTTGAGGAGCCTGGTCAAGTCCTCTACGGGAATCATCTCACCGTCTACCTTGATCCTCTCCCTGAAATCCTCAAGGTGCGGGGACGTGTAGAGGCCCACCTTGTAACCTGCTGCCTGTAGGACCGACGCTATTATGGCCGATGTTGACCCCTTCCCGTTTGTTCCGCCAACAAGGATTGTTCCGTATCTCTCTTGGGGGTTGCCCATCAATTCGAGGAGGTGGAAAGTGGGTCCAAGTGTCCGTTCAGGTCCGAATCGCCTGACGTTGAAAAGCCATTCCAGAGCTTCATCGTAGTTCAAAGTTCATCCCCAGTTTGCCATGCGGTGCATCTCCAAAAAGACAGAAGAATTACTTAAACTGTGCTAAGCGCGCGCTGTGGGTTTCCTAGCAGGTCGAGGAGGTGATATGTTGGCTCAATTGTTCGTTCAGGTCCGAACCTCTCTACATTGACGACCCAGTCGAGTGCTTCCGTGTAGTTCAATCATATGGTCCCGATTTAAAAAGGACATTTAGTTCCCTTATTCAACCTGAGTTCCAAAACAGTAGAAATTAGGGATGGAATCAGGGTTTATGTAAAGAAGATTTTTGCGACCCTGTACTTTTCGGGGTCAACCGTCTTCAGTTTTCCAGTTGCTTTCTCGATTGGCACAGGGAGAACCTCCGTGCCCCTTATGGACGCCATGTAACCGAAGAACTCATTCAGCACCATCTCGGCTCCTAGCACTCCGAGCCTTGTTCCATTAACCCGGTCACGGGCGGAGGGCCTGCCTCCCCTCTGTATGTAACCGAGCACTGTTGACCGTACCTGGAGGTCGGTGTGCTCCTTGAGCAGGTTCTCAAGCTGTTTTCCGACTCCCCCCAGCCTTGCGTGGCCGAAGCTGTCAACCTCGTTGTCTTGGTAGATTTCTTTTTCATCCTCCTCGACGATGAGTTTGAAGCCCTCGGAGGCGGCAATAATTGCATATCCGTTTCTTTCATACTGGGTTTCTAGGATTGATGTCAATTCTTCTAGGCTCATCTGTTCCTCTGGGATTAGTATCACGTGGGCGCCTCCGGCGATTCCTCCGTAGAGCGTCATCCAGCCGGCGTGCCTTCCCATTATCTCGGCAATGATGACCCGGTGATGGGATTTTGCCGTGGTATGAAGCCGGTCCAGCTCCTCAGCGATGATGTTTATACTCGTGTCGAATCCGACTGTGTCATCGGTCTCGGACAGGTCGTTATCAATGGTTTTGGGGACACCGACTACAGGAAGACCTTTGGCTGTCAGCTTGGTGGCGACACCAAGTGTGTCCTCCCCACCGATGGCTATCAACGCGTCAAGACCCATAGCTTTGAACTGTTTCTCGGCAATTTCCGGCCCCTCAGGCGTGGCGTACACGTTGGTCCTAGAAGTACCGAGCATTGTACCCCCCTCGCGGTGGATGTCCTCAACGTCTGCTCTGGTAAGAGGCATTTGGTCTGCTGTTAGCAACCCCTTCCATCCGTCTCGCAAACCAACTACATCATGTCCGTCTTTCTGGAGGCGCACGGTAGCTCCTCTTATGACAGCGTTTAGCCCTGGGCAGTCGCCTCCACCTGTAAGAATCCCAATTTTCATGTTGTTGACTTAGCGGCTCAGAGCTTTATTATAGTTTATGAGCGCGCACGGTTTTCATGTCAACAATGGGAGATCCCTCGAAGGCGTCAAAGCCCCTCACAGTCACACGGCATCCGTCAACGGAGATGATCTCAACACGAGTTAACCCAATGGGGTTCGGCCTTGAAGGGCTATGGGACGCGAAGACTCCCCTCGGCTCGGTCTCGCCATGCCTCCTCGGGACCACCGTCAACACGTTCCTGTGATTAACGTCATCCCTCTCGTGGAACCAGAAGAGAACATCCATTTCGCTGTACGAGTCCAGTTTGTCAAGACCGCGAAAATACTTTTCATCAATTGTGATAACTGAGATATCTCCGTCTACATCTGTGACGGAGCCTATGAAACGGACCTCACCTGTGCTCATGGTTATTCGTCCTCGTTCACTGATTTGTATTTAACTAAATTGTTTATTAACCAAACTTGCGGCTAGAGTTATTATGAGCAAAGTTTCAGTCGTCAGGAGAAAAAGAAAACCGTCGGACATAGAAGTCTTTGATTTAGTCAAGGAGTCGATTGATCTGCTCGGTGGAATCAAGACATTTGTTAAGAAAGGTGACATCGTCGCCCTGAAGCCAAACATCGTGACTGGAAAGCTGTCCGGACCCGGTGTGACCACTGACAAACGCGTCGTCGGGGCAGTCATCAAACTGTGCCAAGAGGCTGGGGCATCAAGAGTCCTTGTCGTCGAGGGCGCTGACTATGCCTCCAAGACAAGCGAAGCGTTCGAGTTGAGCGGCGTCAAGGCGGTTGCCGAGGAGCTCGGTGCGGAGATGGTCGATGTTGACACGACCCCGCTAACCAAGGTCAAGGTACCCGACCCACTGCTAATCGATGAACTAGAAATCTCTAAAGCGTTCATGGACGCCGACGTGCGCATCAACATGCCCCTCATGAAGACCCATGACCAGCTGGACGTGACCCTAGGGATTAAGAACATGAAGGGCGTGATCCCCAAGTACTCCAAGAGGGACTTCCATAAAAAAGGCGTCGTCAAGGGGGTACTCGACCTCAACAAGGCCGTGCCCGTGGACCTAACCGTCCTTGACGCCATCGTCGCCATGGAGGGGCTAGGCCCCGCCGTCGGCCCCAAGGTGGAGCTCAACACAATCATCTCAAGCGCGGACATCTACGCCCTGGACAAGGTGGCGTCAAGAATAATGGGGTTTGAACTCACCGAGCTTGACTACCTCGTACAGGCGGCCGAGGCC